>NZ_JBFAXR010000019.1:0-84758 GCF_040680895.1 Streptomyces sp. NPDC051940
CAGGGGGCACGAACAGGGGCAGCGGGAGCACGAACAGGGCGCACCGACCCACGCTCACCGCCTTGATCCCCTACACCACCACAAGGGACGCCATCGCGGAGGTAGTCCACCCCGTAATCGCCTTCGAGGTTCCGAAACACGATGTAGACCATCGCCCCACGCCCGAACGGGACTTGGAAGGTGGGCCAGCCCTGCGCATCCAGCAGAATCTCCGCCATGGCGTCCGCGTCGGCTCCGTCACCCCCGAAACACTCCGGCTCGGGCCCTTCTCCCACCGGCGCCCGCACGCACAGCCCCAGCAGGTAAGCCGCCCAGAAGCCGGGGCCGTACCACCAGCGATTCCGCGGCCGCCAGCGGCCGGTTGCCGTACCCCTCGATGATCACGACCCCAGCCTTCCACGCGAGACCGACAGCGGCGCGATCCCAGCCTTCCACGCGAGACCGACAGCAGCGCGTTCGGCCGGCATGGGTGGAGCCCGACTCTTCCAGCCCTCCATCTGGGGCAGCGCCCTGGTCGGGAACGACGACACATCCCGTCGCACACCCGTGCCCCCAGATTCGCCGAGGAGTGCGGACGCAGCTCCGAATTGCCACGCACGCGGACGGCGAGGACCTGGTCTCAGCCCGCACACTCCATCACGGAGAGTAGCTCCGGCCATCGGGGTGTTGCCGTGTGTGATGAGGCGGCAACCCTCGAGGGACCTGGGTTTCCCCGCCCGGAACGGAAGGCGCATGCTGGAGATGGAGCCGCTCCGCCGTCACGGCCGACCGCTCCCAGAGCCTCGCGGAAAGGGGGGACGAGGAGGTCAGCAAGATGACCGAGGCAACCACCAGCCCGGCCTGGCACCTGGCCGGCGACTGGTTCGACACCTGCAAGTGCTCCATACCCTGCCCCTGCACGTTCGCCCAGCCACCGACCGAGGGCGACTGCGACGGGGTGCTGGTCTGGCACATACGCGAGGGCAATTACGGAGACGTCCGCCTCGACGGTCTGAACTTCCTGATGCTCGGCTCCTTCACCGGCAACATATGGGCAGGCGAGGCCACCGACTCGTACGCCGCCTTCTTCGTCGACGAACAGGCCGACGACCAGCAGCGCGCGGCGCTCGGCACGATCTTCAGCGGCGAGGTGGGGGGCTGGCCGAAGGAGTTCGGCGAGCTCGCTCCCTTCGAGGTGCGCGGGATGGAAGTCGCCCCCGTCATCGTGGAGATCGACGAGGACCTGGGGTCCTGGAGCGTCGAGGTCCCCGGCCGGGTCACCGCCCGGGTGGAGGCCCTGGCCGGTCCCACCACACCCGCCGGCGCGCGGGTACAGGTCCACAACCCCGGCGGCGCCGAGGTCGGCCCGGGCCAGATCGCCACATGGGGCCGCGCCACCACCGATCGGGCCGACGCCTTCGGCTTCAACTGGGACCGCAGCGGCAAGTCCAGCAAACACTTCCCGTTCGACTGGAGCGGCCCCGACTGATGGGACGGCCGCTCCCGCACATGCGCCTACTGCTGAGCGGCGGGCACGGAAGCTGTCGCGCCCGTCAGGTCCCGCCGTACTCGTCGTGGCGCCGCAGCCAGTGGGTCTCCTCGCCCTCCTCATGGCGGCCGAGCGGTGTGCGGTCGAGGAGGCCGTAGTACGCCATGGCCGGCTCGAGGCCGCGCGCCGTGGTGACGTACGTGCGGTAGACGGTGCCGTCCGAAAGCGCGTAGACGCTCATCCCGGGCCCCTCGGTGACATACCCGAGCACGTCCGTACCGCACGCCTGTGCCATCTGACTCACGGTCGCCGGTATCTCGCCGTCGAGGAAGGGCCTCAGCTCATCCTCCGTGTACTGGAAGCCGAGGTCGCGATGGAAGTCGCTGCCCCCGGCGGACACCCAGTCGAAGCCCCAGCCCATCCGTTCCCGGTAGGCGAGGAGCTTGTCGAGCGGTGCCCGCGACGAGCAGATCAGCGTGACGTCGCGGGCCTTGAGGTGAACCGCCTGGGGATCAAGGGTGTCGGCGATCGAGGAGCAGACCGGGCATCCGGCCTCGTACGGCGGGCCGAACATGAAGTGGTAGACGAGCAGTTGCGAACGCCCGTCGAAGAGTTCGGCGATGGCCTTGGTCCCGTACTCCGTCTCGAAGCGGTAATCCTTCTCAACCGGCACCCAGGGAAGCTCCCTCCGCTTCCGCGCAAGCTCGTCCCCACGCCGGGTGAGCGCCTTCTCCTCCGCAAGCAGCTCCCGCCGAGCCACCGCAAACTCCTCCTGCGTACCAACCCTGCGCCCAGGCATTGCCTTCTCCCTCCTACACGGGAGCAGCCCACCGACACGTGCCCACGCAGCACCAGCCGGCAGCACCTACACCGAGGTACCCAAACAGCCTCATATCCACCGTACGCTCGCGACGGCGGAAGTTCGGGCCCGGGCGGCGAGGAGCCGTAGGACCGTTGACATGCACAAGAAGGAGCTACCCGCTGAGGGCGACCCGTCGGCCACCTCCCGCCCCAAGGGCGGCGGCCAGAGGGTAGCCGCCCGACACCGCGACGGTCTGCAGATCGATGTACTCCGACTCCGATCGCCGCTCCGGAACGGCGGGTCGGAGTCGTCGCCGCGTTTCCTCCCACACCTCCATCGCCGCGTCCGAGCCCAGCAGTTCAGCGCGCGTCGGACCAGGAGTCGGAGAGGATCACGGCATGGGACAGTCGCATTCGAACGAACGGCTCCGCCCGCTGTGGGAGGAGCACCGGCAGGCGCCGTTTCCAGGCCGCTTCCGCGGTGTGGACATCGCAGGCGTGGAGCTGGTCCTGCTGGATTCAGGCGTTGCCGGCCTCGTCATGGGAGAGCTGAGCGGCGGGCTGAACGGAGACGAAGTCGCGACCCTCTGGGCGTGCATCACGGACCTTGACAAGATCTTGCCTCTGATCGATGACGAGTACTGCAGGAACTACTACGCAAGATTGCGGATCCTGGCCGGGCTCGTCGCACCTGGATACATGCCCCGTGCAACCTGAGGCTTGCACCTCGTGGCGCGGCGTCCGTACGACCCGCGGCGCTCGGCGCTGTCCGGGCTGCGCAACGCCGGAGTGGACGCCACGGAGGCCGCGCAGCGTGCGGGCGAACCGGCGGATCGATGAGCTGCTGCTCGAGTACGCGTGATCGGCGGGTGGTCGCGACACCTTGCAAAGGTCCCTGGCCGAGGCCGGGGACCTTCGTCGTTTCCGGGGGACGACCTGGACCGATGCCCTCAAGATCCTTTCCACGAAGCCCGAAGCCCGACGCACGACTACCCAGCGCCGCTTTCGTTGCACACGCAAGAAGACCCCGGTCTCAGCGTATTTGCTGGTCACGGGGCCTTTAGGGCCGCCACGGCACCGCCCGCGTCGCCCAGGCGGTGCTGGTCGCCGCGGTGCCGCCGCTGATGGTACGCCGCGACGACAACCCCGACGGCGTCCCCGCCGAGGTCTTCGACGGCCTGCGCGCCGGCTCACGCACTGACCGCTCCCAGCTCTACCAGGACCTCGCCGACGGCCCGTTCTTCAACCACCCCACCACGCCCGTCTCCCAGGGCGTCCGCGACGCCTTCTGGCTGCAGTCGATGACCGCCGGCCACCGCAACGCCCACGAGTCCATCACCGCCTTCTCCGCCACCGACTTCCGCGCCGACCTCGCCCGCTTCGACGTGCCCACCCTGGTGATCCACGGCGACGCCGACCAGGTCGTCCCGTTCGACGTCGGCGGCAAGGCGTCGGGCACCGTCACCGACTACCACGAATTCCCCCAGCGGTCCCACTGGACGTGCGCGGAACCGGGCTGGGAGGAGGTCGCGGACTACGCACTGAACTGGGCACAGCGTCACACCAACTCCTGAGACAGGCCGTCCCCGTCACGCAGTCCCTGATCCAGGACCGCCTGACGGGGGACGGCCCCCTCCGCGACAACCCTGTGAGGGGACGGCCCGGTTGGCACGGAAGTGCTGTGACCGGGTTGGTCCACCGTGACCGGAAGGCGGCTCGCGGGACGAGCGCGCGCGCAACGGCTGGTATTACTGGGGCATGCAGGAAGAGACAGCACGCTCCGCGATCGACACGTTCATCTCCGCGTTCAACGCCTCGGACGACAGCTATGTGACTGCCCTGCTTTCTCAGGCCCTGACCTCAGACGTGGTCTTCTGGGGGCCCTTGGGCCGCAGCGAAGGAATCGCGGCGGTCGAGCGGTTCGTGCTGGACATCCGGCGCCACCCGGCGGGGACCGGCACGATGATGCGCTGCTCGGCGGTGGACATGCCTGACGAGTGGGCCCGGTACCAGTGGGTCTTCACCACGCCGGATAGCGGCCTCCGCCTGGCGGGAACGGACGTCGTCCATCTGCGGCGGAGTCTCATCGACCAGGTCATCGTCTTTGCGGGGGAGATCGAGCCGTCCGCCTCCTGAGCCGTCCTTCTGTCGCTGTCCTTCTCGTGAACTTGTCCCTTTCGGCACTCGACCGCTGCGGTCAGCAACGAGAGAACGGCGTGGCTGACGATGAACGGGCTCGCGGGAGGACCAGCCCGGAGGCCGAGCGCGACGGCCAGCGCGTCGACCTGCGGCTCCGGCAGCGCCTTCAGGCTGGCGTTCCTCCTCGGCATCGCTGTCTCCCTGGCCGCCAACATCGCCGCCGCCCCGTCCCTGGCTTGGCAGCCGGTACTGGTCGCGGGGTGGCCTGCGGCCGCATCGCTGCTGTCGGTGGAGTTGCTCGCCCACCGACGCGCCACCACCAGGCCGACGGACGTAGACGGCACTCCCCCATTAGGGCGGCATTCGGCGTGGTGCCTGACCGTTTTGCCGGTGTCGCATGTGGGAGACGAGCTCGCGTGCGCGGGCTGTGCCGATGTGTAGATCGTGGCAGCGATGTCGGACCCACTACGCCAGAAACCTGCTGAGCCAGGTCCCCAAGACTGCTCAGCCCTGGGTCGCCACGCTGTTGCGGACCGTCTTCGAGGCAGCCCGACACCACAGCCGTTCAGGCCCAGATGCGCCACGTCCTGGACGCGCTGGAGGCCAAGTTCCCCAAGGCCGCGGCCCACCTGGACGCTGCCCAGCACGACCTGTTGGCCTTCACGACCTTCCCACGAGAGCTCTGGCGAGATCTGGTCGAACAATCCGCAGGAGCGGCTGAACAAGGAGATCCGCCGCCGCATCGACGTCGTCGGCATCTTCTAGGACCGCACCGCCATCATCCGGCTCGTCGGCGCGGTCCTGGCCGAGCAGAACGACGAGTGGACCGGGGCCCGCCGCTACATGAGCCGCGAACTTCTCACCAAAGCCCGCCTCCACCCGATCGAGTCACCAAGCGACGACACCGTCCGGGACTGCTGCACGGTTGGGTGACACCTCGACCTGCAGCAGTCCCGTTCACATCAGCGGCTGCTGAGCTCGTCGAGCACGGCGGCGAACTCGGCCGGTTGGAAGAGGAACGGCGAGTGGCTCGTCGCTATGCGCCGCACCTGCTTCGTATGGGCTGACATCCTCTCCTGGAGAGCCACCGGAAGGGTGGCGTCCCGTTCGGTGATGATGTAGGTCGATGGGATGGTGCGCCAGGCGGCGGCGGTGACCCGGTCGACCCACGGCTGGACGCGCTGCTCGACGAGGTCTGCGACTGCCTGTTCGGCGAGCGGGCTGGGAACATCGGCGTAGAGCAGGCTGTGGGGGTCATCGCCGATCGGGAAAAGGGCGTCGGAGTCCTCGGGGTCAGGGACCCCGTGGATGGTGAACATGGACTCGCCGATATCCGGGACGTACGCCGCCAGGTATATCAGCTGCTGAACGTTCGACAGCCCGGCGGCGGCCTGGGTGACGGGGATGCCGCCGTAGGAGTGCGCCAGCACGACGACCGGACCCTCGATCGCTTCGATCGCCGCGCGCACCGCCGCGGCGTCCTCGGCCAGGCCGCCTTGCGGGTCGGGGCCGGCGGTGGGCAGGTTCACCGAAACGCTGGCGTGACCGAGCGCGTCGAGTTCGACGCGCAGCAGGTCGAAGGTCGAGGGCCGATGCCAGGCACCGTGGACGAGGACGAAGGCGGTGGTCATGAGCGGGTCTCTCCTTGGGGCGACGGGTGCGAATGGTGCGGCTGACGCCGATTCGGACACTTAGTCGGACAGTGAGTCCGTTCCATAGAGGCTTCCGGTTTCGAGGGGCGGCGGGCTCAGATGGCCCAGCCTGCGTCGAAGGGCTGTTCCGGGTTGGTGGCGGGCGGTTCCGCCGTTGCGGCCCTCGCCGGTGACTTCGACTGTGGCGGCGTAGGTGACAGCAATGGCGGGTCTTTCTTTCGTGCGGGTCTGTAGATGGCAAGACTTCCCGGTGGGCGCACCTCGTCGAGCCGGTGGTGAACCCTGGTCCCTCGGGCCCGGATTCCCGGTGGGGTCAGGCGGCGGCGAGGGGTTCCTCAGCAGGGGTGAGCCCTTCATCGGCACTGTGGCCCCATCGCCGTCGGCCTCCATCGGCTTCCGGGTGGGCTTGAGGAACAAGGCGACCAGGAAGCCGACGGCGACAGTCGGGGCGAGCCAGAGGTATCCCATGGCAGTCACATGGGCGAAGGCGTTCAGTGCGGTGTCGCGCAAGGCATCCGGTAGCTGGCTGACGGTGTCGGGGCGGGAAGCGTCGAAACCGGCTGTGGCGGGGCGGTCAGGCTCCTGGTGTGGCGGTCGAACACCACCATGGAGGCCATGCTGATGCCGACGCCGGTGATCAGGAAGTAGACGCTCAGCACCGGGTGCTGGTACCGGCCCCGATGGTGCCCAGCAAGAGCAGTCCGGCGAGGTTGGCGGCCAGGAGGAGCGAGCCCAGGTAGTCGATGCGAGCCTTGGTGCCCCTGGTCGCGGCGGGGAGTGCTCGCGTCGCGACGGTCAGGGCGACGATGCCGACTGGCAGGTTGACCAGGAACAACCAACACCAGGAGAAATGGTCGGTGAAGACGCCGCCGAGCGGCGGGCCGACGACACTGGCCACGCCGTAGAAACCCGGGCCGAACACGCCCTGACAGCGGCTCCTTTCGCGCCGCACGACGATGTCGCCGACCAGGACGAACGTCAGCACGATCACGCCGCCGCCGCCCACGCCCTGCAGCACTTGGGCGCCGGTCAGTTCGAGACGATCGTCTGGTCCAGGGACGCGAGCAGGACCACGAGGACCAGGGCGGTCATCGCGGCGGCGACGCCTCCTGATCGGGATATGGGGAATTGCCCTGTCTTGCGGCAGCTCAACCGGTCAGCGGTTCATCGGTCATCACCGGGAGCCGCTGACCGCCTTCGCGTCGCTGCACAGGCCCTGGCGTCAGGGGCCCGGGTACCGGCCAGGGGCCATCACTGGGGCGACGGGCCCCGGTCAAGGGGATCGTGATGTGCCGGGCGCAGATCAGCGTTTGCTTCAGGCGAGGGAGTTGACGATGGTGGACTTCAAGATCGACGGCAGTGGCGTGACCGACGCGGGCGGGGTCTTCCGCCACGCCGGCACCGAAGCCCGGGTCGGCGGGCCGCACCCCGGCCGGCAGGCCCACAGCTCCTTCGCGTCTTTCACCGACCCCGACGGCAACACCTTCGTCCTGCAGGAGGTCACCACGCGACGTCCCGGCCGGATCAGCCACGTGGTGTACTGCGCGGCCGCCGATCTGGAGTCGGCACTGCGCGACGCGGCGGCCGCCCACGACAAGTACGAAGGCGAACTCGGCTACTCGGACCCGGACTGGCCGGCCTGGTACGCCGACCACATGGCCCGCGCCGCCGGGCTCGGCGGCTGACCCGACACGTCTGGGCACCGGCACGAAGACCCACGAAGCCTGAACCGCTAGGTCGATGTGACATGACGAGTGACCCGTCAAAAGACAGCGCTGCCGGGTCGTCTCGACCGGCTGCCTGCGGTACAGCGCTCGCTGTTGACGCCGCGGCGCTCGCGGCGGCCGACCGCGGGCTCCTGGCCGGACTCCCGGAACTGCAAGTGGCCCCGAAGTCGGACCGGGGCTGAGCGTCGGGCGTGAAGAAGCAATCACCAACCTTGATCGAGAACTGGGCGGGCAGCCATGGAGAACACAACCACCACGATGGTGGGCCGACACGAGGAGTTGACGGAGCTGGCGGAGTTCGTGAACTCCGCCGCGGGCCGCGCGCTGGTCCTCAGAGGAGAGACCGGGGTCGGCAAGAGCGCACTCGTACAGCACGCCGCCACCATGGCGGAGCAGAGCGGACACACCGTCGTCCGAGCAGTGGGAGTCGAGGCGGAATCCGGGCTGCCCTATGCCGGACTGCACCAGATCCTGCACCCGCTGCTCCCCGGCGTCCCGCAGCTCGACGACGGCGCCCGGGCGCTGTTCGGCGCAGTTTTCGGCCGGCTCGAAGGCGATCCACCCTCCGTCATGGCGCTCGGCATCGCGGTACTCAGCCTTGTGACACAGGCGGCAGTGCAGCAGCCGTTGCTGCTGATCCTCGACGACGGGCAATGGCTGGACGACTCCAGCGTCGACGTCTGCGGCTTCGTCGGCCGCCGCCTCGTCGGCAGCCAGGTGAAGCTGCTGGCGGCCGTCCGCACCGACATCTCCTCGCGCTTTGACACGGCCGCGCTGCCCGAGCTGACGATTCCAGCTCTGACCGATGCGGATGCTGAGCTGCTCCTCGACCAGCGCCGCCCCGATCTGGGAAAGCGGATCCGCCGGACGGTGCTGGACCAAGCCCAAGGCAACCCACTGGCGCTGCTGGAGCTGCCGGCTCACATCGACGGCCGGTCCGGGGAACTGGACGACCTCGCCGGCCGGCACGGCGTTCCGCTGCCCCGACGCCTGCAGCACGTCTACGGCGCGCGCATCTCAGCCCTTTCCGACGCTGTCCGCGCCGAACTTCTGATGGGTGCCCTCGACGGCGTCGCGACCGGTCTCGGCGGCGGCCCGAACCCCACCCCGCGCTACCGCATACGCGACGCCGACGAGGCGGTGGCCGACGGCCTGCTGGACATCGAGCCCGCCGGCGGGGATTTCACCTTCCGTCATCCGCTCATCCGGTCCACCGTCGTGCAGATGGCCACGCCGAACCAGCGGCGGGCCGCGCACCAGGCGTTGGCACAGATACACCGCGACAACCTCGAACGCCGTGCCGCCCACCTGGCGGCAGCCACCGTGGATCCCGACGAGGCGGTGGCCGCCGTCCTGGAGGCCGCGGCCGAGTCGATGACCCGGCGCGGCGGCGCGCTCGCCGCGGTGACGTGGCTGACCCGCGCCGCAGAACTCAGCGAGAACCACACCGACCGCTCCCGGCGGCTGGCGGACGCGGCGTTCATCGCCGGCCACGCCGCGCGCCTGGGTCAGGCCCGGCGGCTGGCTCTGGCCGATCTCGTACCGGGCACGGCCGAAACTCCGGTCACGGTCTTGGCCTCCGCATACCAGGCGTTCTACGAGGACGGCGATGTCCGCTCCACACACCGGCGGGTCGCAGCTGTGATCGGGAGGATACGCGACGCCGGGACGAACGAACCCGACGAGGCGCTCGTCCGGCTGGTGACCCTGCTGCTGGCGATCAGCCAGTACGCCGGAGACCGTGCGACCTGGGAACGCACCCACGAGCTGCTCGCGTCGATCGACGGGCTCGTCACCGAACGCGAGCGGATGTACAGCGACACCTGGAGCGATGTGGTACGGCATGGGGCCGGCTGGGCCGGCAAGGTGGAGCGGGCCGCCGCAAGCCTGCCGGAGAGCGAGCCTTGGGAGGTCTCGCGCCTGGCCGCGTCCGCCTACCACCTCGACGTCCTGAGCGAATACCGTCCCCATCTTCAGCGCGTCGTGGCTCGTGAGCTGGAAACCGGGGCCGTGGCCACCGGCATGGTCATGCTGCATCAGATCATGCTCGACCAGATGGCGGTCGGCGAGTGGGATGCGGCCGACCACACCGGCCGGCGCGGGCTGGACCTGGCGATCGAGCAGGGCCACGAGCTGTTCGCCCATCAGAGCCGGGCCTATCTGGCGCAGCTCGCGGCGCTGCGCGGACAGACCGGCCCGGCTCGCGACCTGCAGGCGGAGGTGGACGCCTGGGCCCGGCCGCGGGGGATCGGATTCCTGACCCAGGTCGCTGATTCAGCCGGCGCCATCGCGGCGTTGAGCGCCGGTGACTACGAGACCGCATACCTCTACGCCATCGGCATCACACCCCCGGGCGTCTTCCAGCCCTGCACGTATCAGGCCTCGCGCACCCTGCTCGACCTGGTGGAGGCCGCCCTGCACACCGGCCGCGCCGAGCAGGCCCGGCAGCACGCACTGGCCGCCCGGGACGCCGGGCTCCCGGAGATCTCGCCACGCCTCGCCCTGCTCACCCACGGTGCGCTGGCGATGACCGCGGTGGACGAGAAGGAGGCCGAGGAGATGTTCGCGCGCGCGGAGTCGCACCCGGCAGGTGTGCGGTTTCCGTTTGAGGTGGCGCGGATCCGGCTGGCACACGGGATCCGGCTGCGCCACGTCAGGGGCCGCATCGAGGCGCGGCCCCTGCTGGCGGCGGCGGCCGAGGCGTTCGAGCGGCTGGGCGCCGCGGGATGGAGCGAGCGGGCCGGGGCCGAACTGCGCGCCACCGGTACCAGGACGCGTGCCTCGACCGTGATCCTGGCGTCCTTGACCTGGCAGGAGCGGCGGATTGCGGATCTGGCTGCCGGCGGGCTGACGAACAAGGAGATCGGCAATCGGATGCACTTGTCGCCGCGCACCGTCAGTTCGCACCTGTACCGCATCTTCCCCAAGCTGGGCATCACCACCCGGGCGGCGCTGCGGGACGCCTTGAGCCGGGCCGAGGAGTTCTCCGGGTCGTGAAGTCAATCAGGCCTCTGTGTCGACGGCCTCGACGCCGTTGGCGGCGAGCCAGATCAGCACGTGGTCCGCGACCGTGCGCCATCCGCTGTCCATCACGAGCGAGTGGCCCCGGTCGGCGAACTGCTTCAGGTCGGGTCGGCGCGGTGCGGGGACTACGTGGCGTTCGAAGAGCTGCGCGGCCTCTTCCTCGCCCACCGTGTTCGCGACCATGTAACGGAAGTGTGACCGGGGCACGTGGGTGAAGCCCTCGTGGTCGGCTGAGCCGTCGGAGGCAAGTGACCACAGAAAGGGCTGGACTTCCGCCGCGTCCACGCCGCCGTTCCGCGGCTGCCCTTCAGGATCACCGGCGCTGTCATGCATCGGAAACAGTCGGATGACCGCATGTGGCGCGAAGTCGGCCCGGAGCGTGTCTCGGCGTCATGTGACTGATGTGCGCGAGGCCATGGCCGAGGAACAGTGGAGGGGCCAGAAGATCTCAGAGAGGACCAGACGTGATCAGCAGGCGGACATTCACGAAGGCGGTCGGCCTGGGTGTCGGCGCGACGGCGGTGGCCGCCGGTGGAGCTTCGTCGACGTCGCGCCGCTGCTGGCCGACGCCGGCTACCGCGTCATCGTGCCGTATCTGCGCGGGCACGGCAGCACCACGTTCGTGTCGCCGACGGCCGTCCGCAGCGCGCAGCAGTCCGCGATCGCCCTGGACGTGGTCGCCCTGATGGACGCGCTGCACATCCGCAAGGCGGTGCTGGCCGGGTTCGACTGGGGTTCGCGGACCGCCGACATCATCGCGGCTCTGTGGCCGGAGCGGGTCAGGGCCCTGGTGTCGACGAGCGGCTACCTCATCACCAACGTCGCTGCGCAGAAGCGGCCATCGTGATCCACAACTACCGCTGGCGCCTCGGCCTGGCCGACGGCGAACCCAGGTATGACCGCTACGAGCAGCTGCTCGCGGCCAAGCCGACCGTCAAGGTGCCGACCATCACGGTGGACCCGGCTCTGGACCCCTTCCTGGATTCGACCGGCGGCAAGGGCTACCGCCAGTTCTTCACCGGCGCGTACGAGCACCGTGTGTTCACCGGTATCGGCCACAACGCGCCGCAAGAGGCACCCACCGCCTTCGCCCAGGCGGTCGTCGACGCGGATCACCTGCGATGACGACGAGCCGCTCAAGCGGCCTCGGAACGCCGAGAGGGCGGCTGTCGAAAGGCTGCCCGCCCGCAGCCGTCCTCTCGGCCCATCACTCGGAGAGGTCCCATGCCCCCATCCCTACCCGGGCCCGTGCCGTCCGGTCGGCGAGAACGTCGCCGACCGGACGACCGCCGCCGGCCTGCGCACCGTCATCGTGGAATCCGAACTTGTCGGCGGCGAGTGCTCGTATTGGGCGTGTGAGCCCAGCAAGGCGCTGCTTCGCCCGGTGTTGCTCCACGGCGAACTCAGTGGCGTTCCCGGCCGCACCGTGGACGCCATCAGACCGCCGACTGGAACGACAGCGGCCAGGTGGACTGGCTCGATCGGGCCGGTATCACGCTGATCCGGGGACATGGCCGGCTTGACGGCCCCCGCGCCGTCATGGTGACCACGCCTGACGGCCCCACTGTGCATGTGTCGGCGCGGCACGCCGCGGCTCGCCGCCGTCGGCGCCGGGGTCGTGGCGGTCGAGATGGCCGCGGCCTGGCAGGCGCTGGGCTCGCGGGTCACGCTCATCGCCCGGGGGCCGGGGCTTCCTCCCCGCGTGGAACGGTTCGCCGCCGGCCTGGTCGCCGACCGCCTGCGGGAATCAGGGGTCGATCTGCGGTTCGAGACGACTGTCGTGGCGGCGACGCACGAAGGCGGGCCCTTCGGCGCCGTCCACATCGCGCTGTCCGACGACACCGGACTCGTCGTCGACGAACTACTGCTCGCCACCGGTGGCTGTACGCCGTCGGCGACGTCAACCACCGCGCGCTACTCACCCACCAGGGCAGGTACCAGGCCCGGATCGCGGGAGAAGTCATCGCCGACCGCGTTCCGTCCCGCAGGTGGTGTTCACCGATCCCGAAGTAGCGGCCGTCGGCCTCACGACTGCGGAGGCGGAACGCATCGGGCGCGTCGTGGACGTCGTCGACTCCGACATCGGGCACGTTGCCGGCGCCGTGCAGCACAGTCGGGATCACCGTGGTCACGCCCGCGTCCTCATCGATCCCGTCCGCCGCACCGTCGTCGGTGCCACCTTCGCCGGTCCGGGCGTCGCGGAGCTCCTTCACCCGGCGACGATCGCGATCGCCGGCAGGATGCGGTACCGGCGTTCCCGACCATCAGCGAGGTGTGGCTGCGGTTGCTGGAGACCTATCGCGACGCGGTCTGATGGGAGCCGTCGCACAACGCGTTCGGGCCTGCCGCCCAAGAGCTTTGGGCGGCAGGCCCGAACCATGCCGCGCGCCCAGCTCAGACCGGCTGGACAGTACCCCGGCGCGCCTTCCGGGCCAGCAGGCCGGCCTGGACGATGAAGAAGATCCCGCCGCCGGTCGCGTAGACCGACAGGACCGACAGCGACGGTTGGTGACCGGCTGCCTGCGCGGCGTAGAAGATGCCGACGATGAACGACAGCCCGCCGGAGACCAGTGTCGGGATCTGCTTGCCCAGCTCCGGGCCGCGGCGCCGCAGTCCGACCGCGAACTGCGCCCCGCCCGAGATCACTGCCCAGGCGCCGAAGCCGGCGAGCACCGCGCGGATGCCGGACGCTCCTGCGATTCCGAGGCCGACGGCGGTCAGGGTGCTCAAAGCGCTGTTGAACGCCGTGACGCGGTCGGGGACCGACCGGTAGTCGATCACAGATGACACCGCATCGAGCAGCGGGTAGGCGACCAGCAAGACGATCGCCACCGCGCCGAGGGACATGTGCGGGTCGGAGCTGTCCGCGCTCTGGTACGCCTGGCCGAAGGCCACGGCCCACGCCACCGCCAGGACCCCGCGGATCAGGTAGAGCTTCGTCAGTGGGCCGCGCCCGCCATCCGTCGTCGTGTTCATGGCGATTCTCCTTCAGCGGTCGGTGACGCAGCGGAAGCCGGCGGGGGACGACGGGTCGCCGTGGCCGGTGTAGCGGGAGACCATCGGGTAGCGGCAGACGTCGCGGGCGACGGTCTGGCCGGTGGCGGTGGGCAGCGTGGCGTGCAGCACGGCCGGCGCCTTGCCCTGCTCGACCCAGGCGATCAGCGCGGTCATGTCATCGGCGCCGCCGCCCTTCAGACCGCAGTGCGCGACGCCCGGAGCCCGGAAGACGCGGTAGAAGTCGTCGACCTTCTTGGTACCGCCCATGACGGCGTCCACGCGCTGGCGGTAGTCGACGGTGCCCTGGGTCGGGATCAGCTGGTCGGCGTCGCCATGCCAGGTGATGAGCTTGCCGCCGGCGTTGCGGAAGGCCGTCAGGTCCGGGTCGGAGGTTCCGATGACCGAGTCGTATTCGGCCCGCGCCTTGGCGAAGATCTGGTCGAACTGCGTGTAGGTCAGGTTGGCCGAGCTGAACGCGGGGTCCTTCTCCACGAAATAGGCGACCCACTCGGCCGGGACGATGAAGGGCGAGCCGGTGGTGACGCCGTCCGTCGTCGTGCTGGCCGCCAGGGGGTTGAAGTCGGCGCCGATCGGCAGGCCGTACCAGAGCCCCTTGCCGTCGGCATCGCGCGGGCCGTCCCAGATCTTGCGGACCACGTCGGCGTCGGCCGCGGTGACGGTGATCTCCTTGCCGTCGCACGCGACCTTGGTGCCGATCAGCCGGCGCGGGTCGAAGTCGCAGCGGCTCGGGTCGCTGATCAGGCCGTCGGCGATCCCGTCCAGCTTGTCGCAGGCCTTCACCGCGGCGGCGTTGAAGGCGTTGAACTCACAGGCGGACGGATAGGTGTGCTCCTCGTTCATCACCACCTGCGGCCACAGCGTGGCGACCTCGAACTGGTTCCAGTTGACGGCGGGCGCGGCGGCGTTGATGCCGTCGTAGTCGGTCGGGTATCGCTGGGCTTCCATGTAGCCCTGGCGGCCGCCGGTGGAGCAGCCGTTGAAGTAGGAGTAGTTCGCGGCGTGGCCGTAGGCGTCGGCGACGACCTGCTTGCCGACCAGGGTCATCTCGTGCACCGAGCGGGAGGCGAAGTTCTGCAGCAGCGCGGTGTTGATCCGGCCGCCGGAGTCCAGGGCCCAGCTCGGGTTCAGGCCGCTGGTGTCCACGCCGGCGTCGGTGGTGGCGGCCGCGTAGCCCTGCTTGACCGCCCCGGCCACGTCGCCGATGGTCCCGGCAGAGTAGGCGGCGCCGCCGATCCCCTGGAACCGGCCGTTCCAGCCGGTCTGCGGCAGCCAGACCTGCACCTTGGCGTGGTCGTTCGCGCCGGGGTGGGTCAGGGTGACGGTCACCTCGCAGTGTGCCGGTACGTCCGGAACCGGGTAGCCGCCCAGCGGCGGAGTGCCGGGGACCTGGAAGGTTCCGGCCGGAACCTCGACCGCGGCCACGGATTCCACGGCGGTGCCGGCCGGCGCCGGGATATCGAACGCCGAACAGGTGAACGCGGACGGAGCGCCGGCCGCAGCCTCCTGCAGGGGCTGTCCAGAAGCGCCGACCGGTGCGTAGACGGCGCCTGCCACCGCCAGCGGGACACCGGCGACCACGAGGGTCAGAAGGCGTCGGTTCATGGTCTCTCCTCGTCATCGGGGTTGCGCCATCACTGTGACCAGCGCGGTGACACCGGCACATCAGTCACGTGACGGTCAGTCGAGGAGGTGCCCCGAGCCGGGGCGGACCTGCGCCGCGAGGGACGCCGCCTCGCTGCGCGCCCTGATCGAGCAGGCCGCCCGCGCCACGCGCTGACCGGCCGGACGAACCCCGCCGCTGGCACCTCGTTACATCACCGCAGCTCACGAGCCGGTTTTGGGTAATGCCTGCTTGATACAGTGCAGAACGTGTCCCCCCCTTCGTCGGCATCGCGCACATCCGCGACGTGCTGGCCCTGTCCGGGCGTCCGGTCAGCTCGGCCGCAGCTCCCCGAAGCGCAGCCCGCCCTCCCGCTCGGCGACCAGCGCGCTGTGCCGGTGCCGTCGCCATCCGCGGCATCGGGCGTCCACGGAGATCAGCCACGTCGTCCCGGGAATGACGGAGACTCTCAACCTGCGGCCCAACCGTGCGCCGCACTTTTCGCAAACGCTTCGCACCGTGACGAACTCGTACATCCCCGCCGTGATCCACAGATCAGTTCCGGTCGGCGCGGAGCCGGGGGACCGCGGCGCCTTCGCCGGGAACCACCAGCCCGGAAACGGGTACATCGCGTCGAACGGAATCCAATCCATGCCGCTACGTTCTCCCGGTGGGCCCGGGGCCTGAGCCCGTGGCCGACCCTGGCCGTACCTCACCCGGGGTCCTGATGCTGCTCGGACGGCGCCCGGAATGCGCGCGGCTGGACGCCCTGCTGTCGTCGATACGCGAAGGCCGCAGCGAGGTTCTCGTCATCTCCGGTGAGGCCGGTGTCGGGAAGACCGCGCTGCTCGACTACGCCCTGCAGTCCGCCCCGGATGTACGGACCCTGCGAGTGGCCGGTGTGGAGCCCGAAACGGAGCTGCCTCATTCGGCCCTGCACCAGCTGTGTCTGCCGCTGCTGAGCCGGATCGACTCTTTGCCGGTGCCTCAGGCCGAGGCGCTGGCGACGATGTTCGGCTTGCGGGCCGGTGAGTCGCCGAGCCCGTTCCTGGCCGGACTCGGCGTGCTCAACCTGCTCGCCGAGGTGGCCCGGGAGCAGCCGATGCTCGTCATCGTGGACGACGCGCACTGGCTGGACGAAGCGTCGACGCAGGTCCTGGCCTTCGTGGCGCGCAGGCTGCGGGCCGAGTCGATCCTGCTGCTCATCGCCGGCCGCCACCCGATCCTCAGCATGCGCGGCCTGAGCGAGCTGGTTGTCCCCGGACTCGGAGCCGAAGCCGCGAGGCAGCTGCTGGACTCCGTGGTGCGCTGGCCGCTCGACGACGACGTCCGCTCGGCGATCCTGGCCGAGGCCCGCGGCAACCCGCTGGCATTGCTGGAGCTTCCGCTCGCCGCGCCCGAACAGCTGGCCGGCGGCTTCGGCCTGCTGGAGTCGTCCGTGCTCTCCGGACGGATCGAGGAGAGTTTTCTGCGCCGAATCGCCGAGCTGCCCGCCGATTCCCGGGATCTGCTGCTGCTCGCGGCCGCGGACTCGGCCGGCGACCCGGTGCTGTTCTGGCGCGCCGCGGCGGCACTCGGAGTGCCCCCGGAGGCCGCGGGACCGGCAGAACAGGCCGAACTGCTCACGATCGGGGTCCGGATCGCCTTCCGCCATCCGTTGGTGCGCTCGGCGGTGTATCGCGCAGCCTCAGCCGACGCCAGGCGCCGGGCGCATCGGGCCCTGGCGGCGGCGACGTCCCGCGCGTCGGACCCGGATCGGCGGGCATGGCACCTCGCCCACGCCACCGAGGACCGTGACGAGGCGGTCGCCGCCGAGCTGGAGACGTCAGCGGACCGAGCCCAGGCGCGCGGCGGTCTGGCCGCGGCGGCCGCTTTCCTGGAACGGTCGGCCGCGCTGACCGCGGATCCCGAGCTGCGCGCGGAACGTGTACTCGCCGCCGCACGCGCCAAGTACCACGCCGGCGCGCTGGAGGGTGCGCAAGTCCTGCTCGACAAGGTGGAAGCCGGTCCACCGGATGATCTGCGCGCGGCCCACGTCCGTCACCTGCGCGGCCATCTGGCGTTCGCGACGGGGAACACCGCCGACGCGCCCGGATTGCTGCTGGAGACAGCGCGACACTTCCAGGACCTCGACCCCGTTCTGTCGCGCGAGACATTTCTGGACGCCATCGCCTACTCACTCCTCGCCGGACGGTTCTCCGGTACGCCGGTCGCGGAAGTGGCGGCCGCCGCGGCGACGGCACCCCTGCCCGAGAGCGCACCACGTCCGCAGGATCTGCTCCTGAACGCGTACGCCGTGCTGTTCACCGAAGGCCGTACCGAGGGGACACCGCTGGTGCGGCGCGCGCTGGAAGCCTTCCGCCGTGACGAACTGCCGCCCACCGAGGCGATGCGCTGGCTGACCGTCGCCAACCACGGGGCCTACGACACCTGGGACGACGCCGCCTGGGAAGCGATGGCAGAACTGAACCTCCGGCACGCTCGCGTGGCCGGAGCGCTGGTCATTCTGCCGGTCGCCCTGATCCAGCGGCTCTACGCCCATCTGCACTGCGGCGAGTTCGAGGCCGCCACCGGCCTGCTTGAGGAGTCCGAAGCGGTGGCCGAGGCGACCGGGATCATCCGCCCTTCCTACGGCGCCGCGGCGGTCGCGGCGTGGCGCGGACGGGAAACTCAGGCCGCAGAGGCGATCCGGGCCGTCCAGGGGGCTGCGGCCGAACGTGGCGAGGGCATCGGCTTCACCATGGCCCACTACACGAATGCCGTCCTGAACAACGGTCTCGGCCGCTTCGTCGAAGCGAGGAACGCCGCCGCACTGGCATCGGCGGACCCCGCGGAGTCGGCGTTCGCCGCGTGGGCGCTGACCGAACTGGTCGAGGCGGCCGTGCGCTGCGACGAACGCGATCAAGCGGTGCAGGCCGTCGAACGGCTGGCAGAGAGCACCGTACCCAGTGCAACCGAATGGGGCCTTGGTGCGCAAGCACTCGCCCGGGCCTTGATCAGTGACGACGCCGATGCCGATGCTCACTACCGTGCGGCGATTGATCGGCTTGGGCGCAGCCGTGGTGCGTTCGCCCTGGCCAGAGCACACCTTCTCTACGGCGAGTGGCTGCGCCTCCAGGACCGCGGGGCCGAGGCGCGGCACCAACTGAGCACGGCCCACGGCGCTTTCGCCCGTTTCGGTGCCGAAGGTTTCACCGAACGGGCACGCGGGGAACTCGCCGCATGCGGGGTGGCGGTTTCGGGGCCGACGGCGCACCGCACAGCCGAGCTGACAGACCAGGAACGCCAGATCGCCCGCCGGGCCCGCGAGGGGGGGTCGAACGCCGAGATCGGCGCCGAACTGTTCATCAGTGCCCGAACGGTCGAGTGGCATCTGAGCAAGGTGTTCACCAAACTCGGCATCAGCTCGCGGCGGGATCTGCGTACCGTGCTTTCCTAGGCGTCCTTGTACGCGTCAGCGATCGTCGCCGGACGTAGCCCTGTCGAGTTCGCGGCGGGAGGAGATGTTCAGCTTGGTGAACACCTTCCGCAGGTGCCATTCCACGGTCCGAGGGCTGAGGAAAAGCTGCGCGCCGATCTCGGCGTTCGAATGTCCGGCCACCGCGAGCCGGGCGATCTGCGTCTCCTGCGGGGTCAGGACCGGGGCGCCGACCGTGCGTTTGCGGACGGTCTCGCCGGTGGCGAGCAACTCGCGCCCGGCGCGTTCGGCGAACGCCTCCATGCCCATGGTCGAAGCCGCTTCGTGTGCGGCCCGCAGCTCGGTCCGGGCTTGCGCGCGCCGGTTCTGGCGGCGCAGCCATTCGCCGAACAGCAGCCTGGACCGGGCCTGGAGCACGCCGAGCCCACCTTCGTCGAAGTGGCTGATCGCCTCGCGGTAGTGGCCTTCGGTCGCGGCCGCCTCGTCGGTCCCGGTGAGGGCCTCGGCGAGCATGTGCACACCCTGGGCCCAGGACGTGCCGGCCCGGGCCCAGTCGGAGAGCCGGTCGCGCGCCTCTTCCGCCGCGCCTCGGTCGCCGGTCCGGGCCGCTGCTTCGGCGAGTTCGGCGAGCGCCCAGTTGTGCAGGGCGAAGTCTTGATACGCCAGGGCCCGGCGGGCGGCTTCCAACGCGAGCGGGTAGTTGCCCAGGCCGTTGTAGAGCACAGCCCTGGCACATTCCGACACACCCAGCAGCCGTCCCAGGCCGCGCTGTTCGCCATCGCGTTCCAGCGCCTCGATCAGGTCTACCGCCGATCGCTCACGTCCCCGGTATGCACCGAGCATCGCCGGACCGATCACCGACCTGCTGAGGCCCATGGCTTCCTCGGCGGCCACGGTCTCCGCGAGCGCGTCACGGGTCTCGGAGAACCGGCCTGCATGGATCAGGGCGATCGTCCGGTAGGTCAGCGTGGTGGGGATGACCGACACCGTGCCGGTGGCCCTGGCCAGGGCGGTCGCGCGGTCCGTGATGCTCAGAACCGTACGGAGATCGCCGAGTTCGACACCGGTGGCCGCGGCCAGCCACAACGCCCCCGGGTCCCCGTCGGCGGTGTAGGTGTCCAGCACCTGGCGCAGGAACGGGCGCGCCGCGGCCGGACCGTCGGTCGACCAGGTGACGAACGCCCGCAAGAAGGCCCCCGCCGCGTCCTCGTCGGGCGGCAGGTCGCGGGCCACCTCGACGACCCGCGGAAGTTCGTCCGGATCGAGCCGGCCGGCCCACATCGCCGCCCCGAGTGCCGACAGACAGGTCTCACGGGCGGCGGCCGGATCGAGGTCCCGGAGCTGGACGGTCGCGGCCAGCAGCGGCTGCACCGCACCCCGCCCCGGGTTGATCATGTAGGACGCCCTGGCCCGCAACCGGGCCGCCTCGGCCTGCTGCCCGGAGTCCGTCGGCCCCAGCCCGGCGACGGCGAGCAGGTCCGGGACTTGCGCGGGAGCACCTGCGGCCAGGTGGGCGGACGCGGCGGCCAAAGCGCGTCGAGCCCGCTCCCACGGGTCCGGGGTGAGCGCAGCGGCGCGTTCCAGGAAGGAAGCGGCGGCGGCCCGGCCACCGCGGGCCAGGGCCCGGTCTGCGCAATGCTCCAGGGCGACGGCGATGTCCTCGTCCGGCCCGACGGCGGCGTGGGCCCGATGCCAGGCGCGCCGGTCGGGATCACGCTCGGCGTCGGTGACCTCGGCGAGCGCGCCGTGTACCGCGCGCAGCGTGGCGGCGTCCGCCCCGCGCCAGACCGCCGAGCGCACGAGCGGGTGCCGGAACCGAACGGGAGCTCCCAGCTTGAGCAAGCCCGCGGTTTCGGCCGGCGCCGCGGCGTCAGGCTCGATACCCAGCAGGTTCAGGGCGCGCTGCAGCAACAGCCCGTCGCCGACCGGCTCCGCGGCCGCGGTCAGCAGCAGGGTGCGGGTGTCGGCGGGCATCGCCTCGACACGGCCTCGGAAGCCGCCCTCGACACGGGTGGCCAGCGAGGCGACGCCGGGACCGCCGAAGCCGAACGCCAGCTCGGCCGGGGACAGCCCGCGGGGCAGTTCCAGCAGGGCGAGGGGGTTACCGCCGGTCTCGGCGACGATCCGATCGCGCACCCGGTCGTCGACCGGCCCGGGCAACACCGAGTCCAGCAGGGCCCGGGCCTCGGCGTCGGGCAGTCCACTCACGACCAACTCCGGCAGACCGGTGACGCCCCCCTCTTTCTCGGCCTGGTCGGTGACCCGCTCGGCGAAGACCAGCGCGACCGACTCAGCGTCCAGGCGGCGTCCGACGAAGGTGAGGACCCGCTGGGACATCAAGTCAAGCCATTGCGCGTCGTCGACCAGACACAGCAATGGCGACTGGGCCGCCCCCTCGGAGAACAGGCCGAGCACGGCCAACCCGACCAGCAGCATCTCCGGCGGATTGCCCGCGCTCAGGCCGAAGGCGACGCGCAGCGCATCCTGCTGCACCTGCGGCAGCCGATCGATGTGTGTCAGCAGGGGTGCGCAGAGGCTCTGCAAGGCGGAATACGCGAAGTCGGACTCCGCCTCGACGCCGGCCGTGCGCACCGTCTGCATCCGGGTTGCCCGCATGGCCAGGTAATCGAGCAGCGCCGACTTGCCGATTCCGGCCTCGCCCCGGAGCACCAGCACCCGGCTGCGCCCTTCGCGTACGTCGCGCAGCAGGCGGTCCAGCTCTTCCCGCTCTCGGTTCCGTCCGAGCAGCTGGTCCTTCGCGGCCTGTGTGAGGCGGTCGTCGTCCACCGGTGCGTCCCATGGTGCGGGTCCCCCTGCCGGAGGAGCTTCACGCTCATCCTACGAACAGCCGTCAGCGGACTTCAGCCGCGAACACCGAACGGACTCCCCCGGCAGCCGAGCTGTTCGACAAGCTCCCCGTCCTGAACGTCAGCCTGGCCGATGCACCAGAGTCCCTCCTGCGCCAGCTGATCGAGCTTCTTCAGCTCACCATCCAACTGGAGCCGGATCTCGACAGCGCCGTGATCAGCATCATCCTCCCAGCCGACGACCTCCCCGACCTCGCCCAGACCACGGAAAGGATCATGGAAAGGATGCCAAACACACGAAAACCCGCCTCCGCGATGGAGACGGGCAAGTGTGTAGATCCGGTGGGTGCCCCCGGCAGGATTCGAACCTGCGCACACGGCTCCGGAGGGGGTGGGTTCTCAAGCGGGATGTGCACGTCAGCGCTCTGATGCCAGCTTTCAGGCCGGCGACTGTCCACACATAGTCCACGACCCTAGGCTTGGCCGATCAGCACCGGCTCTGGCCGCCGGCAGGTTTACAGGACTCTGAGCAATGCTCGTCTGACCAGGTCGGAGGTGTAGGAAAGCCGCCATTGCCCCGCAGGTGCCCACAGGACATCGCACACTCCATGCGGGCAAGGGCGCCGTGACTATTCGAAGTGCAAACCTGACTTCTGGGGGGCGCCTGCTAATGGTCAGCAGCGGACCAACTGGAAGTTGGCATGGCCTCCGCCCGCAGCCTCGATGGCGACGACGTGACAAAGTCCGCTCCGCTGGCCCCGGTGCGCAGGTAAAGTTCCTGCTCTACAGAGGGGGATTGCTCATGAGTAGTCGCGTCGTGAAGCTGCCGGACATCCCAGGAGCCGGTGAGGAACTTGAGGACTACGTCGCCGCGCTGTTCCAGGCGTCGGGCCACTTCGTGGAGAAGCAACTTGTGGAGTCCGACCCAGCGGACCTTCTCGAGCTCGACATCGTCTCCACTGACTACACGCACGAAGAAGCTGTGCGGCAGCTTATCGAAGTCAAGGGGGGAGGCTGGGGCTACACCGATCTCTTCAAGGTCGTCGGTTTGATGCAGTACCTGAAGATCGATCGTGGCGCCTTTTTCATCACCAAGTGGGAAAAGCGTGAGACCGCCCCGAGCCGGATGGAGCCGTTGGGGCTTAGCGTCGTCTGCTTCAAGGACTTCAAGGTCGCTCCCGAGCACTTCACGCAGACGGGCTTCGGATCCTTTGTAGAGCCGGAGCTGATCGAACTGTGGCAGCACTCTTATGGTGTGGAGCGCCGATTCATCAAGCTCCTAAATCAGCGAGCAAGGAAGAAGGGAGAGGAGGGGGCCAGGGCGGCGAAGGTCTATCATCGCCAGATAAATAATGGAACCTTCTTCGCGCGCGCACCGGAAGAGTCTTTGGCCATGCTGTACGAAGCGTACAGCGAGCATCCGAAGTTGACGCGCGGCTATGCACACGAACTCGACGGAGGAGCGTTCGATCCTCAGTCGGTGAATCCAAACAGTGCAAGCTATACAGGGATGCTCGAAGGGAAGTTCCCAGAGCTTCAAGCCTGCTGCTACCTTGAGCATCGTGCCCGGCTTTCAATCTTGAAGTCGGCGGTTGACTATGCGCTTGCGCACCCTGATGGTGCCCCGGAGCTCGGGATGTCGGAAGACGGGAAGACGTGGTTCTTTGAGGGACTGACCTACCACGCCTTGCCGACGACGTTCCACAGCGGCATGGCTTGGTTGCGTGAGCAGCCAAACTTTCGTCGCTACGCAACCTTCTGGCAGCAACTCCTCTGGGGCTGGGGAGGGTTTTACCTTGAGGACAGAGAACAGCAAGAGTTCGAGTGGATGTCGACCTATTCGGGCATCCCGGATGACGAGATTCCAGTAGCTCTGGAGGCGTTCGACCGATTCTTCCCTATTCCCGGAGGCTGGTTCGTCACTGCCGGGAGGACAGACGTCCGCATGGTCAAGATGGTGCCGTGGATTTTCCAGGGAATCGGGGCTCACCACCGCCGCGTTCAATACGGGCTGTCCGACCTCTCTGGGTTGAACCCTAGCGCCCCCTATACGCTCAGCGATCTCGGCAAGCGCATCAATTGCGCAGTCGACTTCCTCTTGGACCAGTAGGGGTCTGGCCCCGCCCGTGTCGAACGGAGTTGGCGCGGACCACCGAGCTCTCGGCCGCGATCCGCGCGGCGTGCGGCACCTCGCACCGCGCTTCGATCGCCGTGGGGATTACGGGTAATCGCTGGGAGCCTGGCACCTACCCAAGCAACTTCTTTACGATTGCATCTATGTCTGCCATGACTCCGCTTTCTGTCAGTGATTTCCGAACCAGTTGACGTAACGCCTCAAAGCGGCGATTCGGCAGCGAAACAGCGGCCGCAACCTGTTCTGCCGTCTCGGCCAAGATCGCAAGTTTTCGATGTTCATTGTTCTCGTGATTGTACAACGGGATAGGTAGCTGAAATACGTACTTGTCGAAATCTCGTGGATTGTGTTCTCCGCGACCTTGCAGTGGTCGAACTGCCATGTTCAAAGAGGTCGAATTTAGAATTGCGGTCAGGAAGCGCGCTTCAGCGAGGCTAGTTGCTGGTCCCCAATAGAGCTTGTGTTCAATCACTGCGGATGGGTCGGAGACGATCGCTGATGCCAGGTACAGCCCGCTCGCGCCATAAACGACACGGTGATTTGCGGCGGGGAGTTGTTGGGACATACCGCGATGATAGTCAAGGCGGTCCGCAAGACTTAATCGCTCACTGGATCTATTTTCCAACCATATCGTTTCCGCTTTGCGCCACCAATCTGCCAATGCTGGATACATGTCCAGTAATTCATCGTCTCCCCGGAGTAAACGGGAACCGTCCCATGGAATGACAGCTTGAGCAGGTTTGAGGCAGCGAAAGGGAAGTACTGAATCTCCCAAGTGCAATGGATGTATAAAGGTTCGCTCTACAATGCCACGCAACGCAGGGAGATCCCTCCAGGGCTTCTTCTCAAGCGCACTTCGTCGGCTTCGCACCGCTTGTCGATTCGCCCCAGCGCCAAGCGGTCCGCTGTCATCATCCTCCACGAGGAACAGCAAGCGGGGAACGACAGTCGCGCCCTGAACGAATCGCTCGGAGTACTTGGATGGCAGTCGATCTGGAGGTGCTTCACCAAGACCGCGTGATATTCGCAGAGTTGCTTCGCTACGCGACGCCCGGGTGGTGTTGAATCTTCCTGACCAGACCTCCGGGATCTGGTTGAGCGCAATTGCCTTCTCCGTATACGGAAGACGTTTGCCAAAGACGGCACCAACCGATTGCGGAAAGAATTTGGGCTTGATCTTGTGAAAGTCCCACGGCTGAGCGAATGCTACCTTCACAGGTTCTGCCTGGCTTGGGAACGTGCCAGTTCTGAAGCCTTCATATTGTCGGCGAGTCAGACAGCCTAGGGGCATCACATACCCGAAAGTCCCGCCTGGTTTAAGGTAGAGTTCTATGCACCGGACGACAAACAGTGCAGACAGGTCTTGGTTGGTCGCTAGCCCCCCTCCCACCCAAAGCTTTCGCTCCGTGTTCATCGCGCGGAAGGAGCCTTTCTGCACCTCAGTCATATTTCGATATGGAAGCCAGGGGGGATTGCCGACAAGAACGTCAATCCTGTTGTCTGGCCGAGCAAGCCACACGGGACGAGCTAGATTGCGCACGTAATAGCCCCATATGTGATTGCGCTCCTCGTCGTGCAGTCGGCACATTATTCTGAATGTCTGATCCAGTACGGGGCGGTCTTCCTCGGCGATTGCGAATCGGTTGAATAATGCAGCGAGGGATGGAGTTTTAGAACCTCTCTGGCGGTTAACGGCCTTATCTGCTAACTCCGTGACAAGCCTGTCGAAATTTCTGGCGTTCGCTACGACGCGTTCAGGAAACTTCAATTGATTACCAGAACCAGTTCCAACGTCCAGCTCGGGATCGTGAATAAAAGCTTCATGTTCGAGAACCGTTCGAACGCAAAGGCCTTCATATGACCAGATTGTGGATTCCTGCCCCCATCGAAGCGAGTCCCCGAGGTATACGGGCACGCTAAAAGCGGGTCGATCCTTCGCCTCTAAACGCTCGACTCCGATTGCGAGTAGATAGGTGACCCTGGCCAAAGCAACCGCAACTGGGTGAACGTCGATGCCGATTACGTGTTCCCCAATGTTGCGAATAATCTTCGCTCCGTTCCATCCTGCATGCTCGGCTGCCGATACGAAAGACCGAACTGCATGGAAAAGAAATGTTCCGCTGCCGCAGCTGGCATCGAGCACTCGCTGATTGAGCGGTTCAGTTACACACCGGGCGATAATCTCTTCGGCCAGCCAATCCGGAGTGTAGTATTCACCGAGATGACGGCGTACCTCTTCTGGAATAATTGACTGGTAAAGAACCTTCATGACGTCGTGTTCTACCTGGTCCCACGCGAACCGCGTCAATCTTCGTGCCAAGTCTTTCACGAAACGCGCGCCCGCAGATGTTTCCACTATCCAATCGAAGAAATCGGATTCGACGACGCCGCCAATCTGGGATCGGGAGAAGAGTGTACCCGACATGATCATAGTGGCGTTTACTTCAGGCGCTGCAGGTCGGAATCCAACTGCGGCATGACCGATTACTTCAGCCATGGCGACTAGAAGTGAGTGGTCCACGAACAGGGCGTCATCGTCTGTGAAATTTGTTCCGGAAGCTGTGGTCAGGAGCTTGGCCCACATATCGCGCTTTACTTTGACGCTGGGAAGGTTACGGCAATTCTCGTATATCTCGCCGAGCTCCGCCGAATCCAGTGCGTAGGCTGGGCTGCCGGCTCCCAACTTTCTCTCAATCTCGCGAGGAGTTGGCTTTATTCTCTGACGACTGGCTATGACGGCCTCTAGCCAGGACAGCAGTTCCTCCGGGTTTGGGCTAGCGGGGTTGACCAGTAATCTGGCTGTGTCTATGGACGCAAGGCGACTGTTGATTCGATGATAGAGATGCCACTCGGTGCCGTCTGTCAAAATTCCTACATGCCGTTGCTTGCTCTCCTGACTTTTCTTGGCTATGTAATCATCCAAGCACTGCTCTGCTACTCTCTTTGCGCTGTTCGGCCGCAAGTCATCTGTCACAAAGACCGCGACTCGACAGGTTCTGATTGCAATTCTAGATGTCTGCGAACCAGTAACTGATTCTAGGTCCTCTTCGCTGAGACCTAATCCGCTTGTTAATAGTAGGGTTCGAATGTCTGTCTGCACGGTGGGCTCTGCTCGCGAGCGGTTTCTGCGAGCCATTCGTTGAACCAGCAGCTTAAGATCAGATCCACTGGTTTCGGACGGCCGGAGTTGAGGCCATCGGCTCACCACTTCCTTTACGGGCGAAGCGAAAACCGACGCGCCAGCGGCAAGCTCAGGGTGGCCAGGGCGTGGAGGATTCCATCGAATGATACCTACCGCCTTGAGTGGCATACCAACCAAGACTGGTGCTCCGCTTAGCCCGTGTAACGGTAAGCCTGCCGCTGACTGATGGCAAACTAGCTGAATGGCAGGGGTGACGTTGTTTAACTTCGCATTTAGCCAAGTGACTTCCCCGGATACTGCATAGCCGAAGACTCCTCGGATTTCTGCAGGCGCTCCTGGAGCAATGAAGGGCGAGTGCTCAGCTACATCTGATGTGAGACGCACGGGTTGAAGATCGCTGGGCAGCATCCGAACAAGTCGGAGTAGAGCAACGTCGTTGACTGGGTCACCGTCCTCCACGACGGCCACACTCGAGCTACCGCCCCAGTTGCATCGGATGCGGGGAACGGTGATCACCCCGGCTTCGCGGTCGCCGACACAGTGGAAGGCTGTCAGGGCTAAGCGGTTGGAGACTGCGAATACTGTGCCCAGTTCCTGGCCGGAGGTGGCGTCGGAGAGCCGGCCTACGGCGAGGGTCATTGTGACTCCTGCGAGGCTTTCAGGGTCAGTCTTGCCGAGAACGTCGCGCCGGCTGTTGCTTTGGCGATCACGACCCCGGACTCCGCTTGGACAGCTATGTCGAACCCGATTTCGATTGTCTCTACTCCCCAGCCCGTGCCTGCGGGGCGTTGGAGCAGCCCCTCCAGTCGCACTCGGAATTGATCGGCAATGTCTGCGATGGACTCGGCGATCTCCTCAGCGCGGTGCCGGAACTGTTCAGGGCCCACAGAGCGGGGTGCGAGATCGCCTGAGTTCGTTGGCGGGCTCACCTCTAGCAGCACCTGTGCCGACTGTCCCTTCCCGCCTTCAGCAGTTCTGATCATTGTCCCCCCAAGACCGATCCTGTATCTGACATGTTTGCGCAAGAATCGGGCCCCTCAAACTGGGTGGAACCAGCTAGGGGCGCTACCGTATGCCGCTCTGCTGTACGGTGCTGGCGCAAGGTCGGCGGAGCGGGTTTGGCCGGTGGCCTGCCTTGGCGTGAGAGATCAGGGGGCCTTACGCTACCCAGCGATCGGGCAGGCTTCTGGACTGCCCTTGGTGGCCCGATCGGCCCCCTGATCTTCGAGGCTCACGCCAAGGGAGGTGGCTAAAGCCGTGGAGCCGGCCGGACCCAGCCACGCGCGTCCTTCCTCTGTCATGTTCGGTTCGCTTGCCGAAAGAAGTGCCCCCGCCGACGCCCCGCGATCCGCCGTCAGGCGCGTCGCGGGGGAGCGTCGGCGCGGGGCGCGCGGCACGCGAAGCGTGACGCGCTTGATGATGTAGGGAAGGTTTCACCGCAACAGCTCGGTGGTTTCGCGATCTTGCTCCAAGGGCTCGGAGATCAACGCGTACTGCCGCGATGGCGGCGTGCTCCGTAGGCTGAGGGGCATGGGACTGACTGAGTGGGCGGCGCCGTTGGCGGAGTCGATTCTTGCTGAGCCGTTGCCGCGCCGGTGGAAGCATTGCCTTGGGGTTGCGCAGCGGGCTCGTACGCTCGCGCCGATCCTCGGGCCTGACGCTGAGCTGCTGGAGGCTGCTGCGGTGCTCCACGACATCGGTTATGCCCCTGACCTGGCGAAGACGGGCTTTCATCCGCTCGACGGTGCCCGCTATCTGCGGGATGTCGCTCAGGCTGATGAGCGGGTCGTGCGGCTCGTTGCTCATCACTCCTGCGCGTGGATGGAGGCTGAAGCCCGCGGCCTGCGTGAGGTGTTGGAAGAGGAGTTTCCGCACGACTCGGCCGGCCTTGACGATGCGCTGTGCTACTGCGACATGAACACCACGCCGGACGGTACTCCGACCAACCCGGTGGATCGGGTGAACGAGATTGCGGGGCGGTACGGGGAAGACAGCCTCATCGGGACGTTCATCCGGCGTGCTGAACCGGAGATCCTTGCTGCCACTGCTCGGGTGCTGGATCGGATGGCCTCGGCTCGTGAGGCGGTGCGTCAGCCGACGTAGGGGCTGGTGCGCGTCCGGTCCATCGCGTGCTCGATGCGCAGTCGCATCGTCGGGTGGACGTCCAGTTCGGCCAGGTCTGCCGGCGCGATCCAGCGGACCTGTGTCGTCTCGCTGCTCGTGCGGAGTTCGCCGCCGGTGGGGCGGGCGCGGAAGCAGATGCTGAACTGCTGGCGGGCCTCGCCGTCGTCGTAGAGCATGATGTGGCCCGGGTCGGTGTAGATGCCGGACAGCTCCAGCACTTCGACGTTGATCCCGGTCTCTTCCCAGACTTCGCGGATCACTGTGTCGCTGATCGACTCGCCGACGTCATGGCCTCCACCTGGCAGGGCCCATCGGCCGTTGTCCGAGCGCTGGATCATCAGGATCTGGTCGGCCTCGTTCTGCACGAAGGCCACCACGGACGGCACCACGGAGTTGGCCTTGGGGGCGTTCGGGTCGTGCAGGTAGTCGATGCGTCCCACGGTCACGCTCCGGTGATGTCGTGTTCGGTGATGGGCCTCGCTCCTTCCCAAGTCTGCTGCACGCTGTTGGCGAACGTGTCGAAGAGGGTGCCCCCGGGGAGTCGGCGCAGGTGCAGGACGGGGGCTTGGTACGCGCCGAGGCCGTACACGTGCGTGTTGGCCAGCATCTCGTCATCGGCGCGGTAGATCGAGTTGTAGAGCACGGTGTCGTGCAGCCGGAATTCGATCTCGGGGTGGCTCGTGAAGAGCGGGCGGTAATTGTGGAGCGCGTTTCGGATCTTTCCGTCCATGATTCGGTGGCCCTCGTCGATGCCCCGACGGATCACCGCCTCGCAGCCTGGTTCGCCCATGAGTACGCGTACGCGGAGGCTCTTGGCCTTGGCTTTGAGTGTGTCCAGGAATTGCGGATCTTCCGCCAAGTAGATTCCGGCGTATACCAGGATGTCGATGCATTCCGTGGCCCGCTCACACATCTCCCGCCAGAGGTCGGCCGGCACGACGTGGCGGTGCGGGTAGACCGTGACGATCTCCGCTTTGCTCAGCTCAGCCGCGGTCTCTGTGGTGCGGGTGTCGCTCCACAGTGCGCTCGCGTCCATGTCCAAGATCGATGCGGCGGCGTACTGGTGACGCCGATACGGTATCTTGCCCTTGGTGATCCAGCGTTCGACGGTCTTTGGATCGACTTCGATCTCCGTCGCGAGATCCGAAATGCTGATCTTCTTCGCCAGCATGGCTGAACGTAAACGCTCGTTGGACATCTTCACCTCCCCGAGGGGACTTCTAGGGACGTCTTGAGGTTAGCGAGATGTCCCGGAGTTGTCGATGGGCGCGGTGATTAAGACCCCTTACCTGCAGCGATTCTGATGGTGCGCCAAGAAATGCCCGCGAACGCACAAGGCGTCCGCGCACCTCGAAAGGAATCCTGCAATGCGTCAGATCCCTGTCGACACGCAAAGCGCGCTGGTCCTGGTGGCACAGCCGCAACAGGTCAAGATCGCCAACCGCAAGACCGGTGAGATCGCGATCGATCCCGAGACCGACGCCAAGCTCATGACCGTCGACGTCACCTTCATCGCCAACGGCAGCGCCGAGGTCCTGACCGTCACGGTGCCCGAGACCGGCTTCTCCGGCGACCTGCACCCCGGCATGCCCGTCACGCTGACCGGCCTGACCGCACGCCCCTGGGAGAACGAGTTCAACGGCCAGAAGCGCCACGGCATCGCCTTCCGCGCCGTCGCCGTGATCGCGATCGAGCTCGGCGCCGCAAAGAGCAAGGCGGCGTGAGATGCGCTGGCTGATCGTCCTCGCGCTGCTGGTCATAGCCGGTGCGCTGGTGCTCCGTTGGAAGCGCCCGGACTGGTACTGGCGGACCTTCGGCGTCGCGTTCGCAGTGCTGAAGTTGGTCACCCGGTATCGGCCGACCATGGAGGCATGCGGGCTCACCGTGCAGCCCCCGGCGTGGAAGCTAGAGGTCGCCAAGATCATGCATCGGCCGCCGTCTCCACCAAAAGCTCCGCGGATTCTGCGGCTGCGTCCGACTCGCGCCGGCCTCGTGCTGAGACTGCGGCTGCGGCCCGGCCAGTGCCTGGCTGACTTCCAGACGGCCGCCGACCCACTGCGTCACGCGCTGCAGGTCTACTCCGTGGGTTCGCGCGAGCTGCGCCCCGGCGTCGTCGAGGTGAAGATGGCCGGTTACGACGTGCTGGAGCGTGTGCGCCTGCCGCGGGTAGTTGATGACCGACTGCTGCGCGTTCCCGTGGCGATGCGTGACGACGGGTCGGTGCACTACCGCGACTTCCGCCAGACACCGCACGAGCTGAACGTCGGGGCCACGGAATCCGGCAAGTCCACCTTCCAGCGACAACTGATCACGGAGTTGGCCAAGCAGCCGGTAGCCCTCGTCGGCATCGACTGCAAGAAAGGTGTGGAGCTCGGTCCGCTCGCTCGGCGGCTCTCCGGCTTCGCCGTGGATCAGGATTCCGCGGCGGCTCTCCTGGATGCCCTTGTCTGCAGAATGACCGCGATCTACGACGTCATCCGCCGGGAACAGCGCATCAGTGCCGACATCCCGGATGAGGAGATCACGAGCGACATCTGGGGTCTCCCCGAGCATCTTCGGCCGGTGCCTGTGGTGGTCTTCATCGATGAGATCGCAGAACTGCTGCTGGTCACGAAGGACGGGCGCGAACGCCGCCTGCGTACGATCACGGCCCTGATCCGGCTGGTGCAGCTCGGTCGCGCTGCCGGGATCTACGTCGAGGCGTGCGGCCAGCGGTTCGGGGCCGACCTGGGCGACGGCGTCACCCTGCTGCGGGCTCAGCTCACCGGTCGGGTCTCGCATCGGGTCAACGAGCAGTCCACGGCGGAGATGACCTTCGGTGACATCGCTGAGGACGCGCTGATCGCCGTGCAGATCATCCCCAACGACCGCAAGGGCGTGGCCATCGCCGGGACCGCGTCCGGCGAGTGGGCCAAGATCCGCGCCCCGTACACCACGATTCGCCAGGCGGCCAACGTCTGCAACGCGCACGCGCACCTCACCCCCGACCTTCCGGAGCTGGAAGCCTTCCGGCCGGCGCTGCAGCCCCCGGTTCGGCTGGTCAAGCCACGGGATGTGCGCCTGGGGCGTGAGCACAACCACGAGCCCGTGGCCTGACCCACCTCGCACACCCGTCGGCGCGACGCATGCGCCAGGTCCCTACCCGGACCATGCCCGAAGGAGATCACCATGTCCCTGCACGCCACATTGCACCCCTCCGCCGCACTTCGCTCCAAGGTCTACGAATACGGCCAGCAGACCCCGCCGATCCTCTCGCTCATCGACCACGACGGCGGCTACCTGTCCCTCTCCGTGTTCCCCAACCGCCCGGTGGACGAGCACCGCGCCGTTGCCGAGCAGCTGGTCAGCGCTGTCACCGAGTACGCCGCAGCGGTCGCGCAGTGGATCGCGCTGCAGACCGATGCCAGCCAGTCAGAAGCGGCGTGATCACCATGTGCTCTCGCTGCCAGGACGTCGAACGCACAGTCGGGCTGGTCGACGACCTCAGCACCTACACGGCCACGTCCGGCGGTCCGGATTGGGACTTCGCCCACGTCGTCGGCTGGGCGCTCGGACTCTCGTACGTCCTGGCGGTCAGCGGTCCCGAGTATCCGCCCACCGGCCATACCTTCCCCCCGATGGAGAAGTGATCGCGATGCGTACCGCGCTCCGACTCGACGCCGTACTGATCCAGGCGGTCATTGCCGGTGCCCTGTCGTTCGCGCACCTGCATGACGTTGCAGAAGCGGCCGGACAGCATGGGTGGAAAGCCTGGGCCTACCCGATCAGCGTCGACCTCCTGCTCGTCGCTGCATGGCGAAGGTTGCGGGTGTTGCGGGAGGTCGGTGGTGCCACCGCGGCAGCGTGGACCTGGTTCACGGTGGCCCTGGTCGCCTCGCTGGGCGCCAACGTCGCCACCGCCGGACTCCTCGACCTCAACGACGTCCCGGCCTGGCTGCGGATCCTTGTCGCCGGATGGCCCGCACTGGCCTTCCTCGGCGGCACCCTCCTGGTGCACGCCGGACTCCAGCGCTCTCCCGAGCGGGCTGCCGACCCCTCGTCGGTCGCCCACCCCGGAGCAGTCACGACCCTGGATGCCTCGACACCTGAACCTCCTGCAGCTCTACCTGCGGCGGCTCCGGCGTTGCCCACGGCGCTGGTTGCCCATGCACGCCAGATCGCGCAGGTCCATCACGCACGCACTGGTACGCCGATCGACATTGACACCCTGCGCGCTCGCCTCGGCGTCCCGGAACCCATCGCTGCCCAACTGGCCACCCAACTCACCTGATCCGAAAAGGAGTGCTTCCCATGACCATCTCGCTGCCGCTGATCGTCGTCGCCGGGGTGCTGGCCTACTTCGGCTTCCGGCTCTACAAGCCCCCGGGCTGGCTCGTCGCCGTGCTCATCCTCGGCGGCCTGCTCCTGGCCTACTCCGACGCCGGACCCCCGATCCACGACGGCGTACAGACCAGCGTCAACGACCTCAACGACTGATCCGCAAAGGGAGAAATCCGATCATGCTTCGGCCCAAGTACCCCACCGCACCCACCCTGAGCGGAACCGTGCATCAGCCGGTCGTGCTCACCCCGACGGCAGTGCACCAGCCCCACGCTGCGATGGAGCCCTACGCACGCCCCTTGCTGCCTCGGCCGCGCAGCGTCTCGCCGGCCGCGATCGGCGGTGTCGTCGCCGTGGTGCTCGTCGTCGGGGCCGTCGTGGTCTCGCTGCTGCTGGCAGTGGCCATCACCGCGCTGTCCCTGACCGTGTGCGCGTTGGTGATCCGCTCGCTGCTCGCTTCACCGCACCGCTGACCGGCCCCCGGGGCGGCCTGAAACCGCCAAGTCTCCACCGCCCCGGCGGCCCTGCCCCTTCCCGACCTTCCGATCGAAAAGGAGAGAACCATCATGCCCGACCAGCCCCCGCCCGGTGCGCGGATCTGCGGCAACTGCGACGGCTTCCCCGTCGTCGCCATCGACTCCGGCCTGCGCAGATCGGACGGCACCCGCCTGACCCTGAAGGTCGTCTGCCACGTCTGCGACGGACACGGCACCCTGACCCGCCCGGTGGCGGTGACGGTAGGTGCGTCGTGCTGACCTTCACCGACCTGTTCTGCGGCGCCGGCGGCTCCTCCACCGGCCTGGTCGCCGCCGGCTACGAACTGAAGCTCGCCGCCAACCACTGGCAGACCGCGGTCGACACGCACGCCGCGAACCATCCGGGCGCGGAGCACCTGTGCCAGGACATCAACAACTACGACATGCGGCGCCTGCCGCGTACCGATGTGCTGTGGGCCTCGCCGATCTGCCAGGAGTCCTCACCCGCCGGCGGCCGCAAGCGGCGCCCGAAGAACCAACTCGCGCTCGACCTGGGCGACGGCTTCGAACCCGCCAGCGACGCCGCGTGGGAACGCACCCGGGCCACCGCCTACGACGTCATCCGCGCCACCGACTGGGAGCTGTTCGACTGGTGGCGCACTGGGATGCACCTGCTCGGCTACCGCTCGCAGATCGTCTCCGTGTCCTCGGCGCACATCGGTGACGCCACCAACCCGCACGCCCCGCAGTGGCGCGACCGGATCTACATCGTCTTCACCCGCCAGGGCATGCGGGCCCCGGACCTGGCGCCGCGTCCGCCGGCCTGGTGCCCGGACTGCGGGACGGACGTCGAGGCGGTGCAGGCGTGGCGCAACGGCAAACGGCTCGGCAAGTACGGCCAGCAGTACGACTACCGCTGCCCGAACACCGCGTGCCGCAACCGGATCGTCGAGCCGTACGTGCGGCCCGCAGCGTCCATCATCGACTGGACCGACCTCGGCGTGCGCATCGCCGACCGGCCCGCGCACGGACTGCGCCCGCTGGTGCCGAATACGATCCAGCGCATCCGGGCCGGCCTGGACCTGCTCGGCCGCGGCCGCATGGTGCTGACCGTCAACCATGGCGGGCACGACGGACGCGCGGTACCCGCCGACGCTGCTCCGCTGGCAGTTCGCACAGTGCGGATCGGGGACGCGGTGCTCGTTCCCGCCGGTGGCACCTGGAACACCGCCCCGACCTCGACGGCCGAACCCATGCGCACCCGGCTGGCCAACCCCAAGGGGTATGAAGGGCTGCTCACGCCGCCGCAGGCCGACGACGCGTTCATCGTCACCCTGCGCCGCAATGCCACCGCCGAGCCGGTGAGCGCCCCGGTGGACACCGTGACCGGGCAGGGGCGCCACCACTGGCTGGTCATCCCCTACCGCAACGCCGCCACCAAAGCCGCCAGCGAGCCGCTGCACACCCTGGGCACCCGCGACTCGGCCGCACTGCTCGGGCCGGCGCCGGTGCTGGAGGACTGCCGCTACCGGATGATCCAGCCACGCGAACAGCTCCTCGCCCAGCGCTTCCCGACCGACTACATCGTGCACGGCACCAAGGGCGACCAGACCGCACAAGCGGGCAACGCCGTCTCGGTCAACGTCGCCCAATGGCTCGGCGAACGCCTCAAGGCGGTGCTATGACCCCCACACCCCACCCTGTCGCCGGGCTCGACGCGGCCACCCTGCAAGACCTGCTGTGGACCGCCCGCGATCCGAAGTTCGAGCGCTGGCGAGAACAGATCCACCGCACCGGCGGCTGCGCCGATCCCATCCACCTCTCCGGCTGGACCACCACCAAGGACAAGACCACCGGCGAGGTCCTGTACGCCTACTCCACCGAGCACGAACCGGGCGGCCGGCTGCGCATCGCCTGCGGCAACCGGCGCGCCTCGCGCTGCGCCCCGTGCGCGTGGCTGTACGCGGGCGACACCTACCACTTGATCCGCGCCGGGCTGTCCGGCGACCCCGCCAAAGACATCCCCGAGACCGTGCGCGAGCACCCGCGGGTGTTCGCCACCCTGACCGCCCCGTCCTTCGGCGGCGTGCACAACCGGCCCGACACCGGCCGCTGCGCCTGCAGACACCGCCACCTCGAGCACGACCCCCGCCTCGGCACCCCGCTCGACCCGGACAGCTACGACTACGCCGGGGCGGTGCTGTTCAACAACCATGCCGGACAGCTGTGGGACCGCTTCGCCAAACGCCTCCGCCGCGAGATCGCCGCCCGAGCCGGCCTGACCCAACGTGCCCTGGCCGACGTCGCGCGGCTGTCCTACGGCAAGGTCGCCGAGTTCCAGCGACGCGGCGCCGTGCACTTCCACGCCGTGATCCGCCTCGACGGACCCGACGGCCCCGACTCCCCACCCCCGGCCTGGGCCAGCACCGAGCTGCTGACCGACGCCATCGGTGCAGCGCTACGCCACGCGTACACCGCGGTGACCGTACCGGCTGCCGGCCAGCAACCGCGGCGCGTGCTGCGCTGGGGACGCGTCCACGACGTACGCCCCATCAAGGCGTTCGAGGGCGGGACCGCCATCACGGAAGGTGCGATCGCTGCCTACGTCGCCAAGTACGCCACCAAAGCCGCCGAGACCACCGGCACCGTCGACCGCCCGCTTGGCAGCCTCGATGCCCTCGACGTGCTCGGCTTGGACGACCACCCACGGCGACTGATCGAAGCATGCGCGCAGCTCGACGCGCTCTATCCGGAGCGGCGGCTGTGGGCCTGGGCGCACATGCTCGGGTTCCGCGGCCACTTCTCCACCAAGTCCCGCCACTACTCCACGACGCTCGGCGCGCTGCGTCAGATCCGCGCTGACCATCGTGCTGCACAGCAATGGGAAGCGCTCGGCCTCGGGGAGCTTGAACCCGACACCGTGCTCGTCCTCGCCGACTGGACCTACGCCGGCCACGGCCACACCCCCGGCGAATCTGCCCTCGCCGCCACCATCGCACGCGATATCCGCATCAACCGCGAGACCGCACGCGAAGCCCTCGCCGAGTGGGAGTGGTCGACGTGAGAGACGAGCTGATGGACGTCCCGCAGATCCTCGCCGAGCTGGGCCATGTCTCGCGACGGACCTTCTATCGGTGGCGGGAGTTGGGGCAGGCGCCGGCCGCGATGAAGCTGCCCAACGGAGAGCTGAGGGTGTGGCGCAGCGACTTCGTCGCCTGGCTCCGAAGTAGGGAGGAAACGGCCGCGTGATCTCCCTCGACGTCAAGATCTGGAGCGTGCGGCAGCGCAACACCAAGAGGCCGTCGTACGACGCTCGCTGGTCAGTGGCTGGGCGGGTCTTCTCAGAGAGTTTCAGGACCAAGGGATTGGCCGAACACCACCGGGCCAAGCTGCTGCGCGCTGCGCACGCCGGCGAGGGCTTCGATATCGAGTCTGGGCTTCCTGTGTCTTTGGTGCCTCAGGTCTCTGCCTTGACCTGGTACGGCTTCGCGCTGAAGTACCTCGCGATGAAGTGGCCGCATGTCGCACCGAACACGCGGGACGGGATCAATGAGGCGCTGACGTCCGTCACGGTGGCGCTGCTCGGGGATCGCCCGGGGCGTCCGTCTGATCTGCTACTCCGGAGCGCGTTGCGGAGGTGGGCGTTCGTCCTTCCGGGCCCGGGTGAGCGTGAGCTGCCTACCGAGATCGCCAATACGCTCCACTGGGTCGCCAAGGCGTCTCGGCCGCTGTCCGATCTGGCGGATCCGGTGGTCGGTCTCGCCGTGCTCGACTCGCTGAGGCTCAAGTTGGACGGCACGGCGGCGGCTGCCGAGACGGTGCGGCGCAAGCGTCGAACCCTGGTCAACGCACTGCACTACGCCGTGGACTTGGGCGAGTTCAAGGAAAGTCCGGTGGGAGAAGCCCAAGGTGGCGGACTTGGTGGATCCTCGGGTGGTGGCGAACCCGCTTCAGGTGCGGTCGTTGCTGCACGCCGTCTCGTATGTGGGTGGCTATCGGCGTGCACGCGGCCGGCGCCTGGTGGGGCTGTTCGCCGGGATGTACTTCGGTGGGCTGCGGCCCGCTGAGGCGATCGGCCTGGCCGAACCGGATCTGACGCTGCCCGCCACTGGCTGGGGCTCCGCGCTCCTGCACCGTACGCGGCCGAGCGTCGGTAAGCAGTGGACGGACACGGGTGAGAGCCATGACGACCGCGGGTTGAAGAACCGGTCCCGCGAGGATGTCCGGCGGGTGCCGATACCGCCTCAGCTCGTGGCCATCTTCCGCGAGCACATCGCTGCCTTCGGCGTCGCCGATGACGGGCGGCTGTTCTTCAGCGAGAACGGTGGCGTGGTGGCTGCTTCGAGCTACTACCGGACCTGGCAGGAGGCGCGGACCCTGGCCCTGCCGCCGGCGGCTGTCGTCTCGCCACTGGCCCGCCGGCCGTACGACCTACGGCACTCCGCGCTGTCGACGTGGCTCAACGCAGGGGTCGACGCCACAGAGGTTGCTCAGCGTGCGGGCAACAGCGTCGAGGTGCTGCTGACCCGCTATGCGAAGTGCATCGACGGGCGGGAAGAGGTGGCGAACCGGCGCATTGAGGATCTTCTACGCGAGTACGAGTGAGCTGCCGCAGCGCTACGATTCCAAGGCCCTGGACTTGTCCGGGGCCCTCCGCATTCCCGGGGTGAGCTGGGCAAAGAGCCTCAAGATCCTGTCCACAAATAGTCCACAGGAGCTGGCCGAGAGCTGCTTTGGGCGGCATCTGGCTGCATATACACGAAGACCCCGTCCTCAGCGTTTTCGCTGGTGGCGGGGTCTTTTGGCACCTCATGAAGGGTGCCCCCGGCAGGATTCGAACCTGCGCACACGGCTCCGGAGGCCGTTGCTCTATCCCCTGAGCTACGGGGGCGGTGTCGCTGCGGTTGCTGCGACGGGTAGAACACTACCAGCTTCCCGGGGGTGGCCGTGAACAGGTATTTGCCGGGTCAGGGGTGGGTGGCCCAGGAGGTGAACATCGACATGGCCAGGTCGTGTGTGGTGGGGCGGGTCAGGTACGTCAGGGCCTCCTTGAAGGTCGTGTCCGTGAGGTCCGTGTGTGTCGCGATCGCCGGGTGGAGGTGGGTCAGGGTCAGGCGCCAGAACGTGGCGTACGGGGAGGTCGCCGTGATCACCGGGGTCGTCACCTTCAGGCCCGGGGATTCCAGGCCGCTGTCCGTGAGGAGGGCCGGGTAGCCGCGCGCGTAGTGCGGGTTCGTGCCGATCTCGCTCGTCACCGCCGTCCAGTGCTTCGCCATCGTCTCCCGCCACGCCTCGTTCGTGTGCTGCGTGCCCGTGTCCACGCCGTCGCTCAGCACCAGGACCCCTCCCGGGCGGAGCCACGTCGCCAGGCGGGGCAGGATCGTGTCGCGGTCCCTCAGGTGCATCAGTACGAAGCGGGCGTGCACCAGGTCGTACGTGCCCGGCGCGCACTCCGGGGACGTGATGTCCGCCTCCAGCGTGCGCACGCGCGGGTGGTTCAGGGCGGTCAGGTAGTGCGTGTTCCTGTCCAGCGCCACCACCTCGCCGTCCTCGCCCACCCTGTCCGCCAGCCACGTCGCCACCGTTCCCAGGCCGGCGCCCACGTCCAGGCAGCGCCAGCCCTTCGTCACGCCCAGCGACGTCAGGACCGCGTGCGTCGCCGGGTCGAACGTCGCCGCCAGCGCCTCGAGGCGCGTTCGTTCCGTGGTGGTCGTGGATGCGTTGAAGTAGCGGTCGCCGTAGCGGGCCGCCGCCTCGTCCGGTGCCTCGCGTACCTCGCCGTCGCCGGCCGTCTCGTCGCGCGCGTGGCGCACCCCGCCGTCGTCCGTTCCGCCCGCCGCAGCCGCCGCACCCGTTGTGTTCATGCAGCGCTGTTTTCCCTCCGGGCGCCCCTTCTACCTCCGGCGCTCAGGATTCACCCGGGCGCCCCGCCCCGGGCCGCACCCGCAGCTCCCCCGCGATCACCGTGATCGCCTCCCCCCGCAGCCTGACGCGGTCGCCGTGCAGGGAGACCGTCAGGACGCCCCCTCGCGCCGAGAGCTGGTGCGCCGTGAACTCCGTGCGGCCCAGGCGTGACGACCAGTACGGGGTCAGCGCCGTGTGGGCGCTGCCCGTGACCGGGTCCTCCGGGATGCCGTCCAGGGGCGCGAAGTAGCGCGAGACGAAGTCCGGGGCGGCGGGTGTACCCGGGTCATCCGCCCGCGCCGTGATGATCACGCCCCGCAGCCCCTGCCCTCGCTGCAGTGACATCAGCGCCGCCTGGTCCGGGGCCGCCGACGCCACCGCCGCCTTGTCCGGGAGCACCGCCAGCAGGTCGCCCAGTGTGCCCGTCCGGTACGTCTCCAGGACCGGGATGCCGCCCAGGGCCGCCGTCAGGCCGTCCGGTACCGGCGTGGGCGTGAGCTCCGCCCGGGGGAAGTCCAGCGTGATCGGGCCGGTGGGCGGTGCGTCCGCCGTCAGGACGCCTTCCGTTCGGCTGTGGAGCCTGTGGAGCCTGTGGAAGCTGTGGAACCGCACCTCCCCCACGATCCCGTGCTCCTCGCGCAGGACGTGGCGGGCCGCCAGCGTGGCGTGGCCGCAGAGGTTCGTCTCCAGGGTGGGGGTGAACCAGCGGATGTCCCAGGCGGCGGCCGCTGCCGGGCGGACGTACACCGTCTCCGGCAGGTTCAGCTCCGCCGCCGTCCGCTGGAGGTCGTCCGTCCGCGGCCAGGGGGTGTCCGGCGGCAGGACGAACACCGCCGCGGGGTTTCCAGCGAAGGGGCGGTTCGTGAAGGCGTCGACGACGTGGAAGTGCACCCCTGTGGTTTAGCAGAGGCGGCCTCACGCCGGGACCTTCGGCCCGGCCCGGCCGCCGCGAACGTCCCGCCCCCGCGGGGCCTTGGGCCCGAAGTCGCGGGACTGGCCCCGGATTCGTGATCCGGGCCACGTCCGACCGCCCCACACCGTGGCAAGAATGGGGCACTTACGGAGGCTTTATCCCGTAATACCCTTCCTGTCCCCTGCCCTTGGACCTGCCATGAACGATCTCGTACAGCGCCCCGACTCCGTCCACCCCTGCACCGTCGGCGAACTCGTCCCCGGGGACGTGCTGCTGACCGGGCCCGGGCATCGGTTCGCCGTCATCGACAGCGCGCCCGGCGACGAGGAGAACGTCCAGCTCACCCTGCGTGCGCTGCACGGCGGGCCGGACTTTCCCAGCTGGCGGCGGCGCTGCGAACCCGTCCTCGTGCTCATGCGGCGCGTCGACCCCGCGGGCATCCCGCTGATCCATCCGACGCCCCCGGGCACCGACTTCGCCGACGGTGACCTCGTCAGCGTCCTATACGCCACGCGGGACACCCCCGACTCCGAGCGTTACGAGCGGCGTGCCGGCGTATGGCGAGGCGCGGACGGCCGCGTCCTCGACGACGCCGGGATGCGGCGGCTCATGGCCGGTGATCCGCGTACCGTCGTCTGCCGGCTGGAGCGGCCCGTGGGGGCCCGCCCCCGGCGCAGGGTCGTCGTCACCGGCGTCGGCGCCATCAGCCCCCTCGGCGGTGACGCCGCCAGCACCTGGGCGGGGCTGCTCGCCGGCGCCAGCGGGGCGCGGAAGCTGGGCGGCGAGGAGTTCCGGGACCTGCCGGTGAAGGTCGCCGCGCCGGCCGCCGTCGAACCCGGCGAGCAGCTGCCGCGCGCGCAGGCCCGGACCATGAACCGGTCCACCCAGTTCGCCGTCCTCACCGCCCGCCAGGCGTGGGCGGACGCCGGGCTCGACGCGGGCGGCGCGGAGGCGGGTCGTACCGGGGTGTCCGTCGGGACCATCATCGGCGGGGCGCCCCTCATGGTCACCGGTGACCGCACCCTGCAGGACAAGGGCGCCCGGTACGTCTCGCCGCACACCGCGCCGATGCTGGTGCCCAGCGCGTCCGCCGCGCACATCGCCATCGATCTCGGCGCGCGCGGGGAGGCCCGTACCGTCGTCAGCGCCTGCGCCTCCGGTACGGAGGCGATCGGGCAGGCCATCGACCGGATCCGGGACGGGCATGTCGACGTCGTGGTCGCCGGCGGTACGGAGGCGGTGATCACGCCCGTCATCATGGCCGGGTTCGCGTCCATGCGGGCCCTCTCCCCCGGGGCGGACGGGCCCGAGAACGCCTCACGTCCCTTCGACCGCGACCGGGACGGGTTCGTGCTCGGGGAGGGTGCCGGGTTCCTCGTACTGGAGGACGAGGAGCACGCCCTCGCCCGTGGCGCGCGTATCTACTGCGAGGCCGCCGGGTGGGGTGTGTCGTCCGACGCGCACCACATGACCGCGCCCGATCCCGCCGGTACGGGCATCACCGAGGCCCTGCGCAAGGCCCTCGACTCGGCGGGCGCCGAGCCCGGCGACGTCATACACGTCAACGCCCACGCCACGGCCACGCCGGCCGGCGACCTCGCGGAGGCCGCGGCGCTGCGGACCGTGTTCGGTGAGGAGGCGGCCGGGACGATCCCGGTCACCGCGCCGAAGGGGGCGCTGGGGCATCTGCAGGGTGCCGCGGGCGGGGTCGAGGCGGTGGCCACCGTGCTGGCGCTGCATCACGGGGTGGTGCCGCCCACCGTCGGGCTGCGCGAGCCGGCGGAGGGGCTGGGGCTGGACGTCGTCACCGGTGCGCCGCGGGCGCTGGGCGAGGGCGGCGGGGTGGCCCTGTCGAACTCCTTCGGCTTCGGCGGGCACAACGCGGTGGTCGCCTTCCGGCGGGAGGCGGCGTAACGCGACGGTGCGGGGCGGCTGAGGGTTCCGCCCCGCACCGCCCCCGCGACGGTGCGGGGGTGCTGAGGGGCCCGCGCCTCACCACCCCCACACCCCCTTCCCCAGGATCGTCACCCCGCCCAGCAGCGCCAGCCCCAGCACCACGCCCCGCGCCCGGCGCTCCGGGATCCGGTCGGCCAGCACCGCGCCTATCACCGCGCCGCCCGCCAGGGCAGCCGCCACCAGCAGCCAGCCCGGCCGCGTCAGCCCCGGCGTGCCCTTCGCCGCGATCGACAGGCCGTTCACAGCCACCCCGTACAGCTGCGCGTTCGGTACGAACTCCCGTACCGTCCAGCCCGCGTTCACCGCGTACAGCGAGAGGGCCGGGCCGCCGACGCCGGAGGACGAGTTCATGAACCCGCTCGCCGCCCCCGCCGCGACGGCACCGCCGCGGCCCGACAGGGCGGGGATGCGGGCGCCGCGGATCACCGCGGTGACCGCCACGGTGACCAGGACGCCGATCACCGTCAGCAGCTGCGGCTCCGGGAGCGCGTGCGCGACCCACGCGCCGACGGGCACGGTGCAGGCCGCCGCCGCGAGCAGCGGGAGCATCGCCTGCGGGCGGATCTCGCGCCACGCCCCGCCCTGCGCGAGCCCGACGGCGCTGATGGCCGCGGCGCCCAGATTGCACAGGGCGACGCCCTCGTCCGCGCCGAGGAGCAGGACCAGGGCCGGCACGCAGACCAGCGCGAAGCCGATGCCGGCGAGGCGCTGGACGGAGGCACCCACCAGGACGATCGCGCCCACCGCTATCTCACCGGCCATACCCGGCACCCTAATCCCCGCCCCGCGACACCCGTTCGGCCGCCTGCCCACCCCCGGCGCCGCCCGACGCCACTGGTCCAACCGCACCCCGTTCCGCCACCACCCCGCCACGCATTGTTGATGCACAGTCAATTTCCGCCTTCTATGGTTCCGACGCCCGACCCCGCGGCCCACCCTCCGCGGGGAAGAGACCCCCACCCGGGAGACATCGTGGAACGTCGCACCTTCCTGCGCGGCGCCGTCGCCGGCGGCTCCGCCGCCGCGTTCGGCGGCAGCCTCTGGCACGGCGTGGCCAACGCCGCCCCCGCCCAGCCCGGCGCCGGGCCGTACGGGGCGCTGCAGGCCGCCGACGCGAACGGCATCCAGCTCCCCTCCGGCTTCACCAGCCGGGTGATCGCCCGCTCCGGGCAGAAGGTCACCGGCACGTCGTACACCTGGCACAACGCCCCCGACGGCGGCGCCTGCTTCGCCGACGGCACGGGGTGGATCTACGTCTCCAACTCCGAGGTCAGCCCCAACGGCGGCGTCGGCGCCGTCCGCCTCTCCGCGACCGGCGCGATCACCGGCGCCTACCGGATCCTGTCCAGCACCCGCACCAACTGCGCGGGCGGCAGGACGCCCTGGAACACCTGGCTGTCCTGCGAGGAGGTCGACCGCGGTTACGTCTACGAGACCGACCCTTGGGGTGTGAACGCCGCCGTACGGCGCGACGCCATGGGGCGCTTCAAGCACGAGGCCGCCGCGGCCGACCCCGTCCGCCAGGTCGTCTACCTCACCGAGGACGTCTCCAACGGCTGCTTCTACCGCTTCCGCCCGACGACCTGGGGCAACCTCTCCGCCGGCACCCTGGAGGTGCTGCAGATGGGCTCCGGCACCTCCGGCCCCGTCACCTGGGCGCAGGTCCCCGACCCGAGCGGCGCCTCCACCGCCACCCGCGACCAGGTCTCCGGCGCCAAGCGCTTCAACGGCGGCGAGGGCTGCTACTACGCGAACGGCACCTGCTGGTTCACCACCAAGGGCGACAACCGCGTCTGGCAGTACGACGCGGCCGCCCAGACCATCGAACTCGCCTACGACGACTCCCTGGTGACCGGCGGCTCGGCCCCCCTCACCGGTGTCGACAACGTCACCGGCGCGGCCTCCGGCGACCTGTTCGTCGCCGAGGACGGCGGCAACATGGAGATCTGCCTGATCACTCCGGACGACGTCGTCGCCCCGTTCCTGCGGATCACCGGCCAGTCGTCGTCCGAGATCACCGGCCCCGCCTTCTCCCCCGACGGCCGGCGGCTGTACTTCAGCAGCCAGCGCGGTACGACGGGCAGCTCGTCCGGCGGGATCACGTACGAGGTGACCGGTCCCTTCCGGGCGTAACGAAAAAGCGAAAGGAAGAAGGGGGTGCCCCCCGGCCGGAACCGGGGGGCACCCGTCGCTCAGCCGAACGTCACCGAGTCCACGTCGAACGAGTTGTTCTGCGTGGCCGTGAACCTCAGATACAGCCGGTGCGTCCCCGCCAGCCCCTGCAGCGTGCTCGACACCGTCGGCTGGTAGGTGTCCCAGCCGCCCGTGTTCTGCACCGGCGTCGTCGCCAGCAGCGGGCCGTCGGGCGCGTCGGCCCGCAGCTCGATGGCGCCGACCCCGTACGGCGAGGAGACCTGGTACGACACCGTCGTCACGCCCTCCACCGACATCGGCTCGAACGCGATCCAGTCGCCGTGGCTGATGTCGCCGATCCGGGCGCCGTTCTCCGCGCCGGGCTGGTAGACGATCCGGGTGCCGGACTGGGCGTCGCGGTACTCGGCCTGCTTGTGCTTGGGCTGCAGCACCGCCCGCCCGTAGCCCGTCAGCGCGCTGACGCCGTCGCCGCCGCCACCGTCCGTGTACTTGGCGTTGAGGACGTACGTGAGGTCCGCGCCCTCCGGGTGGCCGCCGAGTCCGCTGGTGTCGAGGGTGCCCTCGCAGCCGGGGATGTCGGTGGTCGGGTGCTCGTGGTCGTCGTGGCCGAGGGCCGGGTTGAGCGTGACCTTCGAGCAGTCGATCATGCCGTCCTCCGGATCGGTGACGGTGATCTTGTACGGGATCCGGTCGCCGAAGTCGATCAGCTTGCCGTCCACCGGGAAGTCGATACGGACCGTCGGCGCCGTGTTGCCCGCCGTGATGGGTATGTTCGCGAAGCCCTCCTTGCCGGTCGAGTCGGTCACCTTCAGCTGGGCGGTGAAGTCGCCCTTCGCGGTGTACGTGTACGAGGGGTTGGCCTCGGCGGAGTCGGAGGTCCCGTCACCGTCGAAGTCCCAGGCGTACGTCAGGGAGTCGCCGTCCGGGTCGTACGTCCCCTCGCTGGAGAAGTTCACCGTCAGCGGCACCGCGCCGTTGGTCGCGGACGCCTTCGCCTGCACCACCGGGATCCGGCGGCCCTGGGCGTAGTCGATCCGGTAGAGGCCCGAGTCGTTGTTGCCGCCGCCGAAGGCGCTGCCCCACTCCAGGACGTACATCGAGCCGTCGGGACCGAAGGTCATGTCCATCGGCTTGTTGAACTTCATCGAGGAGAGGAAGTCGTTGATCTTCAGCAGCTTCTCGTCCTTGTCGAAGCGGATCTCCTTGACGTAGTTGCGCGACCACTCGTAGAAGAAGCTCGCCCCGTCGAAGTACGCCGGGAACTTGGTCGGGGACGGGTTCTTCGGGTCGTAGTGGTAGACCGGGCCGCTCATCGGGGCGGCGCCGCCGCTGCGCATCTCGGGGAAGGCGGGCGAGGTGCCGTAGCCGTACCAGATGTCCGGCTTCTGGATCGTCGGCAAGGTGGTCAGGCCGGTGTTGTTCGGCGAGGGGTTCGTCGGGTTCGCGCAGTCGAACTTGGCGCCGATCACGCCGGTGTCGGGGTTGAAGGGGGCGTACGGCTGGTTGTCGCCGTGGCAGAACGGCCAGCCGAAGTTGCCCGGCTTCTTGATCACGTTGTACTCGACCAGGCCCTCGGGGCCGCGGTCGGTGGTGGGCAGGCCGCGGTCCGGTCCGTAGTCGGCGACGTGGACGTAGCCGTTGGTCGGGTCGACCGTGAAGCGGAACGGGTTGCGGAAGCCCATGGCGTAGATCTCCGGGCGGGTCTTCGCGGTGCCCTTCGCGAAGAGGTTGCCCTGCGGGACCACATAGCCGCCGGCGTCGGTGGGCTTGATGCGCAGGATCTTGCCGCGCAGGTCGTTGGTGCTGCCGGCGGTGCGGGCGGCGTCGAGCATCTGCTTGCCCTCGCGCCAGTCGAGCGGGGCGTAACCCTGCCAGTCGGGGTCGAGGTTGGGCGGTACGTCGTCACCGGTGCCGAGGTACAGCGTGCGGTCCGGGCCGAACTCCACGGCGCCGCCGGTGTGGCCGGGCTCGGGGAAGGTGCGGTCGCGGTACGCCGGGACGTCGATCAGCTTCTTCTCGCTGGCCAGGTCCAGGGTGTCGCCCCTGACCGTGAAGCGGGAGAGGCGGTTCACGTCGGTGGGGCTGTCCGCCGGAGCGTAGTAGAGGTAGATCCAGTGGTTGTCCTTGAACGCCGGGTCGAGCTCCATGCCGACCAGGCCGTCCTCGCCGCCGGTGTAGACGTTCAGCTTGCCGGCGGTGGCGGTGGTGTGCGCGGCGGGGTCGAAGATCTTCACCTCGCCGCCCCGCTGGATGTAGAAGACGCGGCCGTCGGCGGCGACGTCGAGCTCCATCGGGTCGGCGGTGTTGTCGTCGAGGGTGACCTTCTCGTAGCCGCTCCAGACGGTGCCGCCGCAGTCGCCGGGCTCGGCGCCGGCCGCCCACTTGATGCCGCCGACGACGTGGTCGCGGAAGAACGCCTCGCTGTACGCCGGGGTGTCGTGGCCCATGGCGGTGGCCCAGACCCGGCCGCCCTCGGTGTTGCGGCACCAGGAGATCGGGTGGTCGTAGCCCATGGCGGCGCTGCCCGGGTTGTACGTCGTCTCGTCGGCGGTGACCAGGACGTGGACGTCGCCGCGCGGGTTGGCGTCGAAGTTGTACCACTCCTCCGGGCGCTGCCAGCGCTCCGGCAGCGTCTTGGTGGAGGGGTGGACGCGGTCGGCGACCTTCGCGGTGCCCTGCAGCACGCCGGGCGAGTGGGCGGGCATGTGGACGCCGCCGTTGATGACCTCGTCCCACCAGGGGAACTCGGCCTCCACGCCCATGTCCAGCGTGTTGTGGATGGCGACGACGCCGCCGCCGGAGCGGACGTACTTCTGCAGGGCCGCGCGCTGGGCGTCGGTGTCCCAGACCATGCCGGAGTTCTGCAGCATGACGATGGCGTCGTAGCCGGCCAGCGTCGCGTCGTCGAAGACGGCCGGGTCGGCGGTCTGGTCGACGGCGAAGTTGTTCTCGGCGGCCTCCTGCTTGACCATCTCGATCCCGGCGGGGATCGAGCCGTGGACGTAGCCGACGGCGCGGGTGAAGAGCAGGACCTTGAAGTCCGGGCCCTTCGGGGCGGCGGAGGCGGCGGACGGGAGTGCGGCGGTGAGGGTGAGCAGCAGCGCGGTCAGTAAGGTGACCAACGCCCTTCGCATGTCACGGGCATGACAGCCCATCGTAGAATCCTCTCCTGTGTGATGGTTGGGCTCCCCGGCACGGGAGGCACCCCGTGCCGGGGAGTTGGGCGCTACGCGCCTGCGGCGCCGTGCGGCGGCGAGGCGGTCCCGGGGGCTTGGGGGGCGGGGTGGGGTGGATCGCCGGCCGGCCGGCGGGCGAGCCGCGCGCGCAGGAACGCCAGCCCCTCCACCGCGATCGCGTCCTGCGAGGCCGCCAGCGGCCGCCAGACGGAGGCGGCGACGGCGATCGTCGCGTTGTGGGCGGTGAACGACTCGACGCACAGCGGGCCGTCGTAACCGGCCGTCTCCAGCGCGGCCAGGAAACCCGGCCAGTCGAGATGGTCGGCGCCCGGTGTGCCGCGGTCGTTGGCGCAGACCTGGACGTGGACGATCCGGCCGGCGGCCTCGCGTACGGCCGACGGCAGCGAGCGTTCCTCAATGTTCTGGTGGTACGTGTCCAGGGCCACCCCGATCACGTCGGACGGCAGGCCGTCCAGGGCGGTCAGGGTCTGGCCGACGGTGTTGAGCAGGCTCGTCTCGTACCGGTTGAGCGGCTCGACGGCGATCCGGACCCCGGCCGCCGCCGCGTGCGCGACGACCGGCGCCAGGTGCTCGCGCCACTCGGCGTACGCGGCGGCCCGCTCGGCGTCGTCCATCCGGCAGGTCCGCCCCACCGCCGCGTAGACCGGGCCCGCGACCGCCGGGGCGCCCAGCGCGGCGGCGGCGTCCACACAGGTGCGCAGGTAGTCCTGGGTCCCGCGCACCACCGCCGCCGGGGCCCGTACCAGATCACGCCCCGGCGGCATCACCGCGACCACGGCCGCGGGCGCCAGCCCCGTGGCGTCCAGGAGCTTCGCGACGGGGTCCGGCTGCCAGTCGCCGGGCTGCTCCAGCGGCAGCTCGACGCAGTCGAACCCCCACCCGGCCAGCCGGGGCAGCACCCCGGCCAGCACGGGCTCGGTCACGGGCGACTCCCAGATCCACGGGTTGGCGCCGAGCGCGGGTGCGAACGTCACTTGCCACCCCAGTCCTTGGGGAAGCCGGGCAGGTCCGCGCAGCCGCACATCGCGTAGTGCAGGGGCGGCATGCCGGACTGGAGGTACTGGTCGAGGGTGTCCTGGGTGACGGTGGGCTGCGGGAGCTTCCACTCCTTGGGGACCTGCTCGCCGTTCAGGATCCTGAGCGCGGCGATCACCGGCGTACGCCACTGGAAGGTCGGGTACGTCGGGGCGATGGCGGTCAGGCCCTTGTCCTTCCACGCCTGCAGGAAGTCCTGCTGGTCCTCACCGGTGATCGGCGGTACGTCCTGGCCCGCGTCCTCGAACGCCTCGATGGCCGCCAGCGAGGTGGCCCCGGCGTCCATCCACACGCCGTCGACGCTGCCGTGGCGGGAGATGGCGTCGGAGACGATCGACTTGGTCTTGGAGGGGTCGCCGTCGGTGAACTTGACCTCCACCACGTCCAGTCCGGCCTTGTCGAACGCGATCTTCGCCGCCGACCAGCGGGTCTCCAGCACGTCCACGCCGGGCGAGATGCGCAGCGCCACGATCTTGCCCTTGGGCTTGACCTTCTCCACCAGGAAGTCGGCCGCCGCGGCGCCGTAGGCGTAGCCGCCGACGGGGTTGATGAACGTGACCGCGCAGTCGGTCTCCACGCCCCGGTCGAAGACGATGACCGGGACCTTGCCGCACGCCTCCTCGACGGCGGGGGTGAGGGTGGCGGTGGTGTTCGGGGAGACGATGAGGGCGTCGCAGTCCTTGCCCGTCAGCTCCTGGATGTCGGAGATCTGCTTGTCGTCCTTGCCCTGGGCGTCCAGGACGGTGAAGTCGGTGATCTCCTTGTGGAGTTTCACCTCGGCCTTCATGTTCTTCATGCCGACCTGGCGCCAGGGGTTGAAGACGCCGGCGTTGGAGAAGCACAGATGGACGCCGTCGGAGAGGTCCTTCTTGTACTGCGCGGTGTCGGCCAGCTGCGGTTCGAGCATCTGCTCCCACGGCTTGTCCGCGGGGCCCTGGGGGGTGGCCGTCGCCAGGCCCAGCTGGCGGTCGTACTCGGCCTGGTCGAAGAACTCCGACTGCTTGCCGTCGTCGGCAGGTGCGGAGCTGCTGCCCCCCGCCGCCGGACCGCCGGCACTCTCGCCGGGCTTGTCGGAGGAGCAGGAGGCGAGGAGCAGGGCGGCGGCGCACAGGGCCGCGGCCGCGGTGGTCCGTCTGGTGCGTCCGGTCGGGCGCGTCGGGCGGGTCGGGCGCGTCCGGCGGGTCGGGCGGCTCATGCGGTTTCCTCTCGCGAAGGCTGTGTACGACGGTTGGGCCGGGTACGGCGGTCGAGCAGCCGGCGGAGCGGGGAGAAGTCCGCTGCTCCCAGTCCCACGGCGGCGATGACGATGAATCCCTGGACGGTCGACTCCAGCGCGCCGGAGACGCCCTGGAGGTTGAGCAGCGTGAAGAGCGCCTGCAGGGAGAAGGCGCCGGCCATGGCGGCGACGACCGAGCCCCGGCCGCCGCCGAGCAGCACCCCGCCGAGGACGACGGCGGTGATGGCCTCGAACTCGTACCCCCGTCCGGCCTGTGCGGAGACCCCGGAGAACCCGGCGACCAGCACGGCCGCGAGCGCCGCGGCGACCCCGGACAGGACGAACGCGAGCGTGCGGGCGCGCGCGACCCGCACCCCCGCGAGGGCGGCGGCGCGTTCGCTGTCGCCGGTGGCGAGGAGGGTGCGGCCGAAGTCGGAGCGCATCAGCCACATCGCGAAGGCCCCGGCCGCCACGCACGCCGGCACCGCCCAGGGCAGCCAGCCCATCGCCGTACCGCGGCCGAACTCGCGGAAGGACTGGGGCAGCGAGCCGTGCGGGGAGCCGCCGGTCCAGAAGAAGACGGCGCCCTCGAGGATGAGCATCATGCCGAGGGTGGCGATGAACGACGGCACCCGCAGCACCGTGGTGATCAGCCCGTTGACCAGGCCCACCACCGCCCCGGCGGCGAGCAGGCCGGCGGTCACCAGCAGCCAGGGGGCGTCGGGGTAGGAGCCGTAGAACTCGGCGGCGGCCACCACCCCGGCGGTGACGATGGCGCCGACGGAGAGGTCGAACTCGCCGCAGACGATCACCAGGTACTGCCCGGCGGCCAGGATGACCAGCGGCGCGGCGCGTTTGACGAAGGCGAGGAAGCGGTCGGGTTCGTAGAAGTTCGGGTCGGAGACGGCGAGGGCGACGAGGAGCAGGGCGAGCAGGGCGTAGACGGGGGCGCCGGTGCCCATGCGGCGGCCCACGGAGGTGAGGGCGGCGGTGGCCGTGGTCATCGGGCGGACCTCCTGCCCAGGGGGCGGGCGTACAGGGCGACGGCGGCGATGATGACGACGCCGCGGACGACGTTCTTGAAGAAGGGGTCGACGGACAGCTGGTTGAACACGCTGTCCAGGACCGACAGCACGAGCACCCCGCCGAGCGTCCCGCTCACCCCGCCGCGCCCGCCGGCCAGCGCGGTGCCGCCGAGGACGACGGCGGCGATGGACTCCAGGTCGTAGCGCGCCTCCGTACCGGCCCAGGGGGCGCCGGCGCCGAGGCGGGAGGCGAGGAAGAGGGCGGCGGCCCCGACGCACAGGGAGCACAGGACGTGTGCGGCGATGACGGTGCGCCTGGTGCGTACGCCGGACAGGCGCGCGGCGTGCTCGTCGCCGCCGGTGGCGTACATGTGGTGGCCGAGGCGGGTGCGGCGGGTGATCAGCCACAGGGCGGCGGCGACCGCGGCGAGGAGGAAGAGGGAGACGGGGACGGGGCCGACGCGGTCGTAGCCGAGGTGCTGGAAGGAGGCGGGGACCTTGCCGGCGGGGCCGGTGTAGTTGTCCTCGATGTAGCCGCGCAGGATGAAGGCGACGCCGAGGGTGGCGATGAAGGCGTTGACCTTCAGCCCGGTGACGATCAGGCCGTTGGCGAGGCCTACGCCGACGCTCAGGCCCAGGACGGCGAGGACGCCGGTGAGGACGCTGCCGTCCTGCATGGTCTCCGCGGCGACGAGGGTGCCGAGGCTGATCAGGTACGCCACGGACAGGTCGAGGGAACCGGTGAGGATGACCACCGACTGGCCGACGGCGACCAGGCCCAGGGCGACGCTGTTCTGCAGGATGGCCGTGATGTTGGGGCGGGTGAGGAACTCGCCGCCGTCGATGGCGACGACGAGCCAGCCGAGCAGGGTGACGGCCGCCGCCGCCAGCCACACGCCGGCGACGGGGTCGAGGAGGCGGCGGGCCTTGGCGGGGGCGGGGCGGGGGACCTTGGCGGTGGCCGGTACGGCGGTGCCGCTCGCTGTGTTCACGCCGCCTCCCCCGCCGTCGCGGGGTCGCTGGTGGCCAGGCGCATGATGTCCTCCTCGCCCGCTCCTGCGGGCAGTTCGCCGGCGAGGGTGCCGTGGGCCATGACGAGGATCCGGTCGCTCATGCCGATCAGCTCGGGCAGTTCGGAGGAGACGATGAGGACGGCCATCCCCTCCCGGGCGAGTTCGCGGACCAGGGTGTGGATGGCGGCCTTGGCGCCGACGTCGACGCCGCGGGTCGGTTCGTCGAAGAGCAGGACCCGGGGGCCGGCGGCCAGCCATTTGGCGATGACGACCTTCTGCTGGTTGCCGCCGGAGAGGTACTGGACCTCCTGGTCCTGGCCGCGGGCCCGCAGCCGGACCCGCTCCAGCAGCCCGCCGACGTCGCGCGGGGTACGGCCGGCCACGGCCCGGGTGACCAGCAGGGCGTTGTCGCGCACGGACTGGCGCAGGGCGAGCCCCTCGGCCTTGCGGTCCTCGGTGACCAGGGCGATCCCGCCGCGGATGGCCTGGCGGGGGCTGCCGGGGCGCAGCGGGGTCATCTCCCCCGCGGTGAACGGCGTCGCCCCGAACAGCGCCCGCACCAGCGCGGTGCGCCCCGAACCCTGGAGTCCGGCCACGCCGGTGATCTCACCGGCCCGCAGGGTGAGGCCGATGCCGCGCAGGCGGTCGTTGCCGCCGCCGCGGACGGTGAGGAGGGGGGCGCCGATCTCGTCGGGGCGGGCGCGGGGCGGGTAGTACGAGCCGAGTTCGCGGCCGACCATGGCGCGGACGACCTCGTCGGTCGTCGTACGGGCGGTGTCCAGGGTGGCGACCCTGCGGCCGTCCTTCAGGACGGTGATCCGCGCGGAGAGGTCGAAGACCTCGCGGAGGCGGTGCGAGATGTAGAGGATGCCCAGGCCGCGGGCGGCGAGGCGGCGGACCAGGGCGTACAGGAGCTCGACCTCGTGGTCGGCGAGGGGGGCGGTGGGCTCGTCCATGACGAGCACCTTCACGTCGGAGGCGAGGGCTTTGACGATCTCGACGGTCTGCTGGCGGGCGACGGACAGGTCCTTGACCAGGGTGCGGGGCCGGATGCCGGTCTCGTCGAGTTCGGCGAGCAGTTCGGCGGTACGGCGTTCCATCGCGCGGCGGTCGACGAGCCCGCGGCGGACGGGCTCGCGTCCCAGGAAGACGTTCTCGGCGACCGTGCGGTGGGGTAAGAGCGCGAACTCCTGGTGGATGAGTCCGATCCCCGCGGCCTGCGCCTGCTGCGGGTGGCCGAAGGAGTGCGGGGTGCCGTCGAGGGTGATCGTCCCGGAGTCCGGGGCGTACTCCCCCGCCAGGATCTTCATCAGGGTGGACTTGCCGGCGCCGTTCTCGCCGACCAACGCGTGGACCTCTCCGGGGCGGAGGTCTAAGTCCACTCCGTGGAGGACTTTGACGCCCAGGAAGCTTTTCGAGACGTCTTGCATGGACACCGTCAGCATGCTTGGCAATGTCCCGAGGCTTCTTTGACCTGTCAAGGTCTGAAGCAGCGGATTTGGAAGACGAGTTGGCAAAAGCTTCTGCCGAACATCGAACAAAGTAGGGGTTGTTGAGGATCCCGGTCCGCCTTATCGTTGCTGGCATGTCACCGCCGCCGGACCGCGAACCCGCCGGTCACGCCCCCACGCCCAGCGGCCAGTCGCCCGGCGAGGTGCTCGCCCTGATCAGCGACGGCACCGCCGCGACCCGCGCCGACATCGCGCGCCTCACCGGACTCGCCCGCTCCACCGTGTCCCAGCGGGTGGACGCCCTGATCGCGCACGGCTTCGTCGACGAGGACGCCGAGGGCGCCTCCACCGGCGGCCGCCCGCCGCGCCGCCTCGCGCTGCGCACCCGGGAGCACGCGGTGGCCGGGGTGGACCTCGGCGCCTCGCACTGCCGGGTGGCGCTGATGGACATCGGCGGCACGCTGCTCGCCGTACAGGAGGACCCGCTCCGGATCGGCGAGGGGCCGGGGGTGGTGCTGCGGCACGTGGAGCAGACCCTGCACCGGCTGCTGAAGGAGACCGGCCGGGAGCCGCGGACGCTGCGCTCGATCGGGCTCGGGGTGCCCGGGCCGGTGGAGTTCTCCACCGGCCGGCCGGTGGACCCGCCGATCATGCCGGGCTGGCACCACTACCCGATCCCGGAGTTCTTCGCCGAGCACTTCGGGGTGCGCGCCCTGGTCGACAACGACGTCAACGTCATGGCCCTGGCCGAACAGCGCCGCGCCTTCCCCGGTACGCGCTACCTGCTGTGCATCAAGATCGGCACCGGTATCGGCTGCGGCATCATCGCCGACGGCCGGCTGCACCGCGGCGCCCAGGGCTCCGCCGGCGACATCGGCCATATCCGGGTCGGCGAACGCGAGGAGCTGTGCCGCTGCGGCAACTCCGGCTGCCTGGAGGCGATCGCGGGCGGCGCGTCACTGGCAGAGCGGCTGACGGAGGCCGGGCTGCCCGCCGCCTCGGGCCTGGACGTCGTACGGCTGGTGAAGGACGGCAACCGGGAGGCCGTGCGCATGGTCCGCGAGGCGGGCCGGGCGGTCGGCGAGGTGCTGGCCGGACTGGTCAACTTCTTCAACCCGGAGGTGGTGGTCCTGGGCGGCGCCCTGGCCGCCGTACACGACCAGCTGCTGGCGGGTGTACGGGAGGCGGTGTACCGCCGCTCCCATCCGCTGGCCACACACGTGCTGCGGATCGAGCCGACGCACACGGGCGAGGACGCGGCGGCCCTCGGGGCGGGGATCCTGGCGATCGAGCACGCGCTGTCGCCGGCGCAGGTGGACCGGGTGGTGGCGGGGGGAGTCTGAGGGCTGCCGGCTCTCAGGGTGCGGCCGGGGGCGGGGTGCGGTGCTCCTGGATGCGGGAGGCGCGGCGGGCCAGGACCGCGTCCTGGAGGTCGGCCATCTCACGCAGGGCGCGGGCGCGTTCGCGGCGGGTGAGGCGGTCCAGGTAGAGACGGCCGTACAGATGGTCGGTCTCGTGCTGCAGGCAGCGGGCGAAGTAGCCGCGGCCCTCGATGACCAGGGGGTTGCCGTCCTTGTCCCGGCCCCGGACGATCGCGTGGTCGGGGCGGGCGACGTCCCGGTACGGGCCGGGGACGGACAGGCAGCCCTCGGGCTCCTCGACGAGGCGGCGCGCGTCCGCGGGGAGGTCCTCCAGCACGGGGTTGGCGATATGGCCGACGTGGCGGACGCCCCAGTCGTCGGTCATGTCCCAGACGAAGAGCTGGAGGTCGACGCCGACCTGGTTGGCGGCGATCGCGGCGCCTTCGGCGATGTGGTTGGTGGCGAACATGTCGTCGATCAGCGCGGCGAGTTCCGGGGTGCCGAACCCGGTGACCGGCTGGCAGCGGCGGCTCAGGACCTCCTCGCCTACGACCGTGATCCTGCGGGGCGTGCCGCGCCCCGCCTCCGGCGTGGGTGAGGGGTGGGAGGGGGTGGGGACGCCCTGGACGCGGACTTCGGACATTCGGCAACCCTGTTCTTCCGCACACGTGTTGGTGGGCCGGCTGCTTGCAAGGGGGTTTGCAAAGCGGTTTGCAAAGTACCATCCTGGGGCGGGTGACTGAAGAGAACCAGGCCCCCGCGTCCGCCTCCGCGTCCCGGCCCGGCGCCCGGCGGCGCCCGTTGCCCGACCATCCGGTGCGGGTGGCCCTGCTGGACCTGCTCGCGGAGGCCGGGACGATCACGTCGACCCAGGCCGCGGCGCGGCTCGGTCACAGCTCGGGGCTGTGCTCGTTCCATCTGCGCCAGCTGGCCCGCTACGGGCTGGTCGAGGAGGCCCCGCGGCGGGGCGGCGGCCGGGAACGGCCATGGCGGCTCCGGTGGGGACCGGTCGCCGGGGCGGGGGAAGCGGTGCCGGAAGGGGCGTACGCGCACTGGCTCGAGGAGAGGGACGGCGAACCGGCCGAGTGGCGCCGCGACGAGCGGGTGGACGACATCGTGCACCTCACACCGGCTGAACGGGCCGATCTGGCCCAGGCGTTCCGCGAACTGCTCGACGGCTACCGCTTCCGGGGACGCCGAACCGGCACCCGCCCGGTCGCGGTCACGGCGCGGGTGTTCCCGCTGCCGGGAGACCCGGGGTGACGACCGGACCACGCACGGACACCCGTCAACACCGCTGACCGGCGGACCGGATACCGTGCCCGGCATGGACGAGCGGGAAGCGGCACTCGACCGCCTGGCGGCGGGCCTGGCCGACCTGGACGAGGACGTCGACGAGCTGATCGACCTGGCGGACGAGCTGGAGTCGGTGCTGGGGGCCGAGCACGCGCCGCGCGTGGAGGCGCATCTCACGGCGGCGGTACGGGCGGCGAACACCTGGGCCCGGGAGATGCTGGGCATCCTGCTGGCCGGGATCGGCGGACCGGCCGCGCTGCCGGCGCTGCTGCGGGCCGGTTCGGTGGACCTGGGGGACGACCAGGACGGGCTGTCGACCCGGCTGGCCGACCTTGCCGCGGAGGACCCCGCCCGCTCCCGGGGCGTGCTGCTGCCCCTGCTCCACGACCCGGACCGGCGGCTGCGGGCCAAGGCCGTCTGGCTGCTCGGCTTCGTGCCCGAGCCGTCGGACCTGGAGTTGCTGGCCCGGACGGCACAGGACCCCGACGAGGACGTCCGCGGCGCGTCCGTCGGCACCATCGGCAGCCACACCGCGAACAGTCCGGCCGCCGTCGACCTGCTGCTGCGCCTGCTGGCCGACCCGGCCCCGCAGGTCCGGGTGAGCGCCCTCAGCTCCCTCGGCTACGCCGGGCAGCCGCACGCCCTCCCCGCGATCCGCGCCTGCGCGGACGATCCGGACGCCCGCGTCCGCGCCTGGACGGCCATCGCCCTGGGCCGCTTCCCGGGCGCCGAACCGGAGACCCGCGCGGTGCTCCGACGCCTCCACCGGGACCCGGACTCCTACGTCCGGTCGAACATCCCGGAGTGGGCGACGAGGCCCGCCCGCTGATCCCCTTCGCCCACGCCCCCACCCGCTGACTCCGCAGCGCCCCGGACCCCCGTCGAAGGCCCACAGGGCGTGCGCGGACAATGGCAGACGGAGCCGTACCAATGGAGCGACCCAGCGAACCGCGGAGGTGCACGGGCATGCCGGAACTGGAACTCAGCGCGGGTGTCATCGACTACGTCGACACCGGAGGCGACGGCGAGCCCGTGGTGCTGGTCCACGGGCTCGGGTTCGACGAATCCGTGTGGGCGGCCGTGACCGAGGCCCTGCGCGAGGACTACCGGGTGCTGGTCCCCGTACTCCCCCTGGGCAGCCACCGGCGTCCGATGCGCCCGGACGCCGATCTCTCCGCGCACGGGATCGCCCGGCTGCTGGGTGAGTTCCTGGAGCGCCTGGACCTGCGCGGCGCCACCCTGGTGCAGAACGACGCGGGCACGTCCCAACTGCTCGCCGCCGAGGGCGATGAGCGGATCGGCCGTCTGGTCCTCACCTCCTGCGAAGCGCTGTCGAACTACCCGCCCGGCGTCCAGGGCAAGTCCCTGTACTGGGCAAGTCGGGTGCCCGGCGGGCTCTTCCTGGTCCTGCAGTCCTTCCGCGTGCCTGCGCTGTGGCGGATGCAGACCGCGCTGGGCGGCATGGCCAAGCACCCGCTGCCGCCGGAGCTGGTCCGCCGCTGGTACGGCCCGCTCCTGCGCGACGCCGCCAACCGGCGCGACTTCTACAAGTTCTGCCGGAACGTCGACCGGAACACCTACGTGGAAGCCGCCGAACGCCTCCGCTCCTTCGACCGCCCGGCACTGGTCGCCTGGGGCGCGGAGGACCGGATGATGCCGCCCGCCACCGGCCGCCGGCTCGCGGAACTCCTGCCCCAGGGCCGGTATGTCGAGATCCCCGACGCCCGCACCCTGGTCCCGCTGGACAACCCGACGGCGCTGGTGGCGGAACTCCGCCAGTTCATCGAGGAGAACCCCGCCCCGAAGCCCTGACCCCGGCCCGTCACCCTCCCTGCCCCGTCACCCTCCCGCCCGTCACCCTCCCTGCTTCGCCAGCACCGTCCTCACATAGTCCTCCGCCGTCGCCCCCATCCCCACATCGCTGCCCGCCTGCTCCGACATGTACCAGCGGTGCTCCAGCAGTTCGTGGTAGAGCTGCGCCGGTTCGACGTCGCCGCGCAGCGGGGCGGGTATCGCGCGGACCGCCGGGCGGAAGACGTCGCGGACCCAGCGGTGGGCCAGCACCTCGGGTCGGGCGCCCAGCGGGTCGCCGGGGGCGTAGTCGTCCTGGGTGGCCATCCAGGTCTCCAGGTCGTTCAGCAGGCTGCGCGCCTGGTTCTCCTCCGCGTCCAGACCGGTCAGGCGCAGCAGCTGGCGCTGGTGGTGGCCGGCGTCGACGACCTTCGGGACGAACGTGACCGTGTCGCCCTGCCCCGGGTCCCCGGACCGCTGGATCTGCATCTCGGCCACGTCGAACCCCAGATCGTTGAGCCGGCGGATACGGCGCTCGATGTAGTGCCGCTTCTCCCGGGGGTAGACCGAGGGCCTGGTCAGCTCGTGCCACAGCTCCGTGTAGCGCTCGACGATCTCCTCGCCCGAGCGCAGCGGGTCCACGGACGGGTGCAGCGAGCCGCCCGCCTCCAGGTCCATCAGCTCGCCGGCTATGTTCAGCCGGGCGACCTCCAGGTCGTACTCCCGCTGGCCGTTGCTGAGCTGGGGCTGGAGCTGGCCTGTCTCCGCGTCGACCAGATACGCGGCGTACGCGCCGGCGTCCCGCCGGAAGAGGGTGTTGGAGAGGGAGCAGTCGCCCCAGGCGAATCCGGCCAGATGCAGCCGGACCAGGAGCACGGCGAGGGCGTCCAGCAGCCGTTTGATCGTGTGGGGGCGCATCGTCGTCTCGAACATCGCCCGGTAGGGCAGGGAGCCGTTCAGCAGCCGCGTGACCAGCACCGGCGTCAGCTCCTCCCCGTCCGGGTCCGCCCGGCCGGTGACCACCGCGATCGGGTCCACCGCGGGGACGCCTATCCGGTCGAGGTCGCGCAGCAGTCCGTACTCCCGTACGGCCGCCCACTCGCCGACCTCCTTGACCGCGAACACCTCGCCGCCCGCCCGGGCGAAGCGCACGACGTGCCGGGAGATGCCGCGGGGCAGGGCGACCAGGTGCTTCTCCGGCCATTCCTCCAGCGGGATCTGCCAGGGCAGGTCGAGCAGGGCTGCCGGGTGCTCGGCGGATGTGGCTGTGATCTGCAGGTCCATGCGCACAAGTGTTCCGCGTGCCGGGGCCGTTCCGCCTCCCCTTGTGGACAGCCGTTCCCCTGTGCACAACTTCGTCACCCGATCGACGGGCGATCTGCCCTGACCTGCGCGGACACCGGAGGCTCGGGAATACCGCCCCGGGCCGGGAGGTTCCCCCCACCATGACCGACGTGCTGCGCTACACCGCCTTCGCCACCGACCCCGCCGGCGGCAACCCCGCCGGTGTCGTCCTCGACGCCTCCGCGCTCTCCGACGAGCAGATGCTCGCGATCGCCGCCGAGGTCGGCTACTCCGAGTCCGCCTTCCTCACCCCGGGGCCGGACGGCGTCGAGCGGTCGTACCGCATCCGCTTCTTCAGCCCCGTCGCGGAGGTCGACTTCTGCGGGCACGCCACCGTCGCGACCGCTGTCGCCCTCGGCGAGCTCCGCGGCACCGGCGAGTACACCCTGCACACCAACGCCGGCCCCGTGCCCGTCTCCGTGACGGAGCGGGACGGCTCCCTCAAGGCCACCCTCACCAGCGTCGACCCGCGGGTGAAGGACGTCGCGCGGAGCGACGTCGACGAGGCGCTAGCGGCGCTGGGCTGGCGGGCGGACGAACTGGACCCCGCGTTCCCGCCGCGCGTCTCCAACGCCGGCGTGAACCAGCTGATCCTGGCCGCGGCCACCCGTGAGCGGCTCGCCGACCTCGACTACGACTTCGACCGGCTGCGGCTGCTGATGGAGAAGCTCGAGCTCACGACGGTGCAGCTGGTCTGGCGGGAGTCGGAGTCCGTATACCACGTCCGGGACCCGTTCCCCGTCGGCGGTGTGGTGGAGGACGCGGCGACCGGGGCGGCGGCGGCCGCGCTCGGCGCGTATCTGCGGGAGCTGGACCTCGTCCCCGAGGCCGCCCGGCTCATCCTGCACCAGGGGTACGACATGGGGCGCCCCAGCCTGCTGGAGGTCGAGCTCCGGGCAGGCGACCGCCGGGTGCGCGTGAGCGGCGCCGCGGCCGCCCTGTAGGACGGGCCGTCAGCGGCGCCGCGACCGCCCCGCAGGACAGGCCGTCAGCGGCGCCGCGACCACCCGGTCGGACGAGGACCGGACCCAGCAGCCCGCCCCACCGCCACCGCGAAGGCCCCCGCCACCGCCGCCACGCCCAGCGCCAGCAGCCACGCCCGTCCCGGCACCGGCACGGCGGAGAGGGCCGACGCCGCCAGCAGCACGGCCACCGCTCCCAGCGCCGCCGGCCAGTGCACCGCCCGCCAGGTCCGGGCGGCGTACGCCTGCAGCGCCACGAGGTAGCCCACGATCGCCAGCCCCACGGCGGCCACCAGCGGATACGGCACCCGCTCCCCGTCCGCGGGCACGGCGGCCGCCAGCCCGAGGACGGCGGCGGTCATCACGCCCGTACCGCCCCGGCCCCGGCGCAACAGGGCGCTGCCCAGCGCGGGTACGCCGATCAGGCCGACGACCAGCGGCGCGACGACGACCAGCACCTCCTCGCTGCCCGACCGGCCCGCCGCGACGCCGAGCGCCAGCAGTCCGCCCCCGGTGAGCAGCACCGCCACGCCGGCCGACAGCGCGCCGGACCCGCCCCGCTCCCCCTCGCCCCGCCCGAAGGACCCGAACCGGTTCACCTCCGCCACCGCCCCTCCACCGGCCGCCGCGCCGCCGCCCCCAGCACCGACCGCAGCGGCTCCGACCCGTCCCAGCGGACCACCGGCACCCCCCACCGTCCGATCTCGTACACGTCCGCCGCCCTGTCCAGCCGCCACAGCCGCAGGGCGAGTTCGTGCACCGCCGCCTTCCCGTCGCCCCGGCCGGGCTCCGCCGTGAGCACGTCCACGACCACCAGCGGATGCCCGCGGCGACGCAGGTCGAGGGCCGTGAGCCGGGCCCGTTCACCGAGCAGCGGAGTGAAGTAGACGACGAGCGCGCCCGCGGGGAGGACGGTGCGCGGCAGCCGGTCCAGGGCCGGTTCGCCGGGGGTGTCCTCCACCTGGATGTCGAGGACCGCCTCCGCGATCCGCTGCAGCTGGTGTCCGCCGATGCCCGGGGGGACTCCCCGGACGGATCCGCCGGCCGCGACCAGCCCGACGCGCTCGCCGCGCGCCAGATGGGCCGCCGCCAGGCCCGACGCGCCCCGTACGGACAGGTCGAGCGAATCGTGCCCGAAGGTCCCCGCCCGCTGCAGGGTGTCGAGCACGAGCACCACGTCGTAACTGCGCTCCTCCTGCCGCACCGTCACGTGCGGCGCCCTCCGCCGCGCGCTGACCGCCCAGTTGACGCGCCGCGGCCGGTCGCCCGGCTGGTACGGGCGGATCGCCTCGAACTCGACGCCCTCGCCCGGCACCGGCGCGGGATGCTCGCCGATCCGCCGCGGCAGGACGGCCGGTGTCAGCGCGGCCTCCACGGGCTCGGGTTCCGGCAGGACGGCGAGGTAGAGCGATCCCGTCGCGAGCTCCCTCTGGCGCAGTCCGCCCGCCGTCGAGGCCCGTACGCGCGCGGGGCCCACGGTCGCCCGGCCCCAGCGCAGGGCCCGTACCTCCCAGCGCAGTACGGCGTTGGCGACGGGTTCGCGGGGCAGGTCGGGACGTCGCACCAGGCCGACGTCCGGCGGCAGTTCGAGACCGCACCACGTCAGCCGCACCGGCGCGGCGAACCGGACCTCGACCGCGATCTCGAAGACCTCCCCCTCCACGCAGCGCAGCGCGCGGAAGGACGGCACCGCCACGCCCTCCGGGAGCGCGCGCCCCCGCTCCGCGCCGAAGGCGAGCCACCACAGGAGCGGCGCCGCGACGACCGCCAGATCCGCCCGCCGCAGCAGTACGGCCGGCACGAGCGCCGCCACGGCGGGCAGCAGACACCACCGGACGAGCGGACCGGCCCGCCAGCCGTTCACCGAACCGGAACCCACCCCCATCGAACCGCCGTCCCTCATCCCTCCGAACCGCCGCCCCTCATCCCCCCGGCACCGTCGCCGGAACCGGCACCTCCCCCAGCACCTCCGCGACCACGTCGTCACCGGTGATCCGTCTGACCCACTGCTCCGGCCGCAGCACCACCCGGTGCCCGAGCACCGGAACGGCGACGGCCTTCACGTCCTCCGGCCGTACGAAGTCCCGCCCCGCCAGCAGCGCGTGCCCCCGGGCGCACTGCAGCAGCGCCAGCGTGGCCCGCGGGCTCGCGCCCACCTCCGTGGCCGAATGGGTGCGGGTGGCCTCGGCGACGGCCACCAGGTACTCCAGCAGATCGTCGGCGACCTCGACGTCCTCCACCGACCGCCGCATCGCCAGCACCGTCCCGGCGTCCACCACCGGCTCCACCCGCGGCGGTTCCGGCGTACCGCTGCGCAGCCGGCGGCGCAGCAGCTCCACCTCGTCCCGCCGGTCGGGGTAGCCGAGGCGCACCCGGGCGATGAAGCGGTCGAGCTGCGCCTCCGGCAGCGGATACGTGCCCTCGAACTCGATCGGGTTGTCGGTGGCCAGGACGACGAACGGCTCCGGCAGCGGATGCGTCTCCCCGTCCGCGCTGACCTGGTGCTCGCTCATGGCCTCCAGCAGGGCGGCCTGCGTCTTGGGCGGTGTGCGGTTGATCTCGTCGGCGAGCAGCAGCTGGGTGAAGACCGGTCCGGGGCGGAAGGACAGCTCACCGGAGCGGGGGTCGTAGATCTGCGCGCCGGTGAGGTCGGCGGGCAGCAGGTCGGGGGTGAACTGCACGCGGGTGAAGGTGAGTCCGAGCGCGGTGGCGAAGGAGCGCGCCATCAGGGTCTTCCCCAGACCGGGCAGGTCCTCCAGCAGGACGTGTCCGGAGCTGAGGATGCCGATCAGGACGAGCCGCAGCGCGTCGCGCTTTCCGACGACAGCCCGCTCGACCTCGTCCAGGACGGCGTCGGCGAGCGCGGCACACCGCACGGGGTCGACGGCCGGGACGGCGGTGACGGCCGCGGCTCCGGACGCCGCGGCTCTGCCAGATGTCACAAGTCCTCCAGTCGTTGTACGAGTCGGGCCACCTCGCCCAGCGGTACGGCGTCCGCGGCGCGGTCGGTGGCGTCGGGGCGGGCGGGATCGACCAGCGCGTACAGCCGGTCACCGAGCGCCTCGCGGGCGGCGGGCGGCTCGCGTTCCAGGTCGATGCCGCGCCGCTCCAGCAGCCGTGCGGCCGTGACACGGGTGAGGGCGGGGCGCGTGTTCCTGTCGAAGTGCGGGGCGGAGACCTGGCCCCAGGAGAGACGGTTGTAGAGCCCGCGGTAGCGGCTGTACGGATCGTGCCGCGGCGCAAGCCCCGGGCGCGGGGGCGGGTGCGGGAACACCGGGAGCCGGTCGCGGGCGAGGCGGAGGAGCGTCAGCACGCACACCGTCACGGTCACCCCGACCAGCCCCTCGGCGCCCGCGACCATCCAGCCGCTGGCGAGGGAGGCGATGGCGAGGCAGCCGGCGGCCACGAGGAAGGCCGCCTCGTACCGGGCGGCCCCCGGCGGGCGGGCGACGCCGCGTCCACGCACCGCCCTCATCCGGCCCTCCACGTCTCGCGCTGCCGTCGCAGCGCCCGTCCGGCGCGCTCGCTGTCGGCGCCGGTGACGGGGTGCGTGCTGTAACGGGCGGCGGCGTACAGGGCGCCGAGTTGCTCCGCGTCCGCCGTCGGCAGACCGCCGCGGCGGGCCCGGCGCAGGAGTTCGTCCGGCGTCTCGGCCGGCCGCCGGGTGACTCCGGCCGCGCGGGACAGCACGGCTTCCAGGGCGGCGTACGCGGCGATGACGGCGCCGCGGTGATCCTCGGTGGGAGCGCCGCCGCGGGGGACGCGTCGGGCGCGTCGCGGCGCATCGGCGGCCTCCGGCTCCGGGGCGTCCTCCTCCTCGTCCGGGACGGCGCCCTCCCGGGCGAGGCGCAGCGGCCCGCCCTCCTCGAGGAGTTCGCGGGACCGCAACCGGCGGTACAGCAGGTACGCGAACAGCAGGACCGCCAGCAGGGCGAGGGATGCCACCGACGCGTACATCAGCCCGTCGGCGGGCAGTTCGGCGTCCCTCGGCGGTGTGCTGTCGCGGCTCCGGGGCGGACGCGGCTCGATGGCGTTACGGAGGGTCCACTGCTCGATCACCACCAGCACGCCCACGCAGAGCGCCGCCAGCACCACGGCCGAGGGCAGCGAGCGCAGGCCGTTGCGCGCCACGATCAGCGCCAGCAGGCCCACCGCCAGCGGCAGTCCGACCCAGAGCCCGGAGCCGCCGGGCAGCGACTCGCCCCGCGCGCCCGGGTGGAACCCCTCCCCGGCCCGCAGGCCCAGCACCGCGAGGGCGACGAGCAGCAGCACGGCGCCCCCGCGCGGAACCGTCCACCAGGTCCTCACAGGGGTCAGGTCATCACACCTGCGGGCAGCTCCGTAACCCCGCGGTCCCGACCTTCACCGGCTTCCCGTCCCGCCGGGGGCTCGGGAACGGGCTCCTGGGCGGGGAGGTCCCCCTCCCCGCCCGGCCCGTCCTCCTCGCGCGCCCTGCCGGCCGCCCGCAGGGCCATACGGGCCGCGACGACGCCCTCCGTGAGCGTCTCCCAGTACGGATGGATGGAGATCTGGATCGACAGCTCCCGGAACCGCTTGCGCAGCACCGCCTCCCGCCTCGCCAGTTCAGGGGTCCAGCCGCGGCCGTCCCGGTACGTGACGCCGGCGGCGTCCGTCCAGGGGCGCAGCGGCAGCTCGTCCAACTGCCGCTCCACGGCGAACCACTCGCGTTTCGCCTGCAGCAAATCCTCCGGGAAGTCGTAGTCGTTCACACGTCGCATCATACTGGTGTTCGATTTTTCGATGCCAGTGGAACACGCCGACCCGGTCGCACCGGTCCGTCAGATCCGTTGCGCAGGCCACACCGGTCCGTCAGATCCGCTGCACCGGCCGCACCTGGTCGCCCTCCAGCGCCACCGCCACGGTCCCCGCCAGGCTGAGCGCCGCGCCCTCGCGGAACGCCGCTCCGTACGCCTCCTCGCCCAGGGCCTCGCGGGCCAGGCGCAGGCCCCGCTCGTGCGGCTGGTTGAAGTACGCCGAGCCGAAGAGCGGCACCCCGACGTTCCGCCAGATCCGGCCCGCGGCCCCCTGCAGCCGTGCGGCCCGGCCCGCGTCGCCCTCCAGCGCGGCGATCAGCGCCAGCAGCTCCAGGGGCAGCACCATGCCCACGAGATCCCGGAATTGATGGTTGACCTCCAGGCATTCCCGGGCCAGCTCGGCCGCCTCCTTCAGGCGCCCGGCGGACAGCTCGGCAAAGGCGAGCACATACAACGCATAGGCCTTTGCCCAGCGCTCCCCATAAACCTCGCAGATATACCGCGCCTCTTCGCAGAGATTGACAGCGTCCGACAGCCGCCCCTGGAATGCCACCGCCATCGCGAGTTCGATTCTGGCCATGGCGACATTGCTGTTGAGCTCCGCCAGGTCCGCGTACCGCCGCAGCGCGTCCTCGAAGAGCGGCTCGGCCGCCGCGTGCTCGTCGCCGATCAGCCGGGCGCAGCCCAGCCGGTGCACCGCGTACGCCAGCGCGCGGTCGTCGCCCAGGCGGAGCGCCTGCGTACGGCACTCCTCGAGCAGCCGTACGGACGACTCCGCGTCGCCCTGGAGGATGGCCACGTAACCGGCCACCCAGAGCGCCTTGGCGCGGTCGGGGGTGCGGATCGGGTCGAGCGCCAGGCCCCGGTCGAGCCAGTAGCGGCCCTCGCCCAGCAGTCCGCAGCCAACCCAGTAGAACCACAGCGCCCCGGCCAGCCGCAGCCCCATCTGCTCGTGCCCGGGGGTGCGGAGGCAGTAGTCGAGGGCGGCGCTCAGCTGCTCGTGCTCGCGGGCGGTGCGGCGGAAGACCGCCGCCTGGCCGGGGCCCCACCACTCCCGCTCGCCGCCCTCGGCGAGTTCCAGGCACCAGTCCCGGTGCCGGACCAGCAGCTCGTCCCGCGCACCGAGGGCACGCAGCCAGACCTCGCCGTACGCGCGGACGGTGTCGAGCATCCGGTAACGGCCGGTGTCGTCGACGCGGGTGAGGATCGACTTCTCCACGAGGGCGCCGATCAGCTGGTCGACGTCCTCCAACTCCTCCCCCGCGCACACGGCCTCCGCCGCCTCCAGCGAGAAGTCCCCGGCGAAGACGGACAGCCGGGCCCACAGCAGCCGCTCCGGCGGCGTGCACAGCTCGTGGCTCCAGCCCACCGCCGTACGCAGTGCCCGGTGCCGCGGGTCGAGGCCGGCGGAGCCCTCCTCGTCCGCGGTCAGTTCACCGAACCGGTCGTCCAGCCGGCCGAGCACCTCACCCGGCGTCTGGTCGCGCAGCCGGACGGCCGCGAGTTCGACGGCCAGCGGCAGGCCCTCGAGGCGCCGGCAGATCTCGACGGCCGCCTCGCGGTCCTTCGGGCCGAGGATGCGGTCCGGCGCGGCGGCGGCAGCCCGCGCGGCGAACAGGGCGACGGCATCGGGCTCGACGGGCAGCGGATCGACGATCAGCAGCCGCTCCCCCGGCACGCCGAGAGGCTGGCGGCTGGTGGTCAGGATGTGCAGCCGCGGAGCGGCGCGCAGCAGACGGGTGGCGAGTTCGGCGACCTGGTCCAGCAGGTGCTCGCAGGTGTCCAGGACGAGCAGCAGCGTCCTGTCCGACAGATGGGCGGCGAGCACGTCGGCGCGCGGACGGGTGGTGTGGTCCGTCAGCTGAAGGGCGGCGGCGACGGCGTGCACCACCAGGCCCGGATCGCGTACCCCCGACAGCTCGGTCAGATGGGCGCCGTCGGGGAAGCGGGCGGCCAGCGTCTCCACCGCCCGGCGGGCGATACGGGACTTGCCGACACCGCCCACGCCGGTGAGCGTGACCAGCCGGGTCTCACCGAGAAGATTTCCGAGCGCCGAAAGCTCTTCCTCCCGGCCGATGAAACCCGTGTGTCCGGTGGGGGTTTTCCGTCCCGAGCCGGCGTCTCTGCCGCTCATTCCCGGCCCCTTTCCGGTCGGCCGCCGAATAACAGGGGCATCGTATCGGCGATCCCGGGGGCCGTTCACCACTCGGTAATTACGTGCACACGATCCGGTACGAAGCATTAGACTCGGCCGATCAGGCGTTCGCCCGCGTGCGGCGCCCGTACTCTCAGGAGGCCGCGCCCCTCACAACTCCCGCGAAGCGCCGCGCCACCTCCCGCCATACCGCGACCGCGGCCGGTTCGTCGCGCTCGGCCCGGTCCGCCACCTCCCCCGCGTCGAGGCCGAACCCCCTGAGCCCCTCCGCGTCCCAGCCGCGCAGCCTGGCGGCGTCCACCTCGGGGTGGAACTGCAGCCCCCACGCGGCCGGTCCGCAGCGGAACGCCTGGTAGGGACAGTTGTCGCTCTCGACCAGCCACTGCGCGCCGGCGGGCAGTTCGGTGATCGTGTCCACATGGCGCTCGATCGCGGTGGGGTGCGCCGGCAGGCCGGCGAACAGCGGGTCGCTCCCGGCCTCGGCGCGCAGCGTCAGCCGGGTGCTGCCCACCTCCGGGGTGCCGTGCTGCGCCTTGACGGCGCCGCCGGCGATCTGCGCGAGGAGCTGGCCGCCGAGGCAGATGCCGAGATAGGGCACGCCTCCGCGCAGCGCGGCGGCGGCGAGGGGGCGGGTGTCGGCGAGCCAGGGCATGCGCTCGAAGTCGTCGGGCATGGCGGCGCCCCCGAGCACGATCAGCGCCTGGTGTCCGTCGAGTCGGGAGGGCAGCGGTTCCCCGCGGTACGCGTGGACGACGTCGGGCCGCAGTCCGTCCTCGGCCAGCCAGGTGGCGAGCCGGCGCGGGCCGCCGTCAGGGCCGTTCTGGACGATGAGTACGCCGGCAGCGGGTGCGGAGGACATCCCGGCACGGTACGCCGCGCCCCGCGCGCCGCGCCAGGGGTCTTCGCCCGGGGCGCAATCCCGTTGTACCAGGCACGAAGGCCGTGATACCCATGCCGGGTTCGATGCACAGATCGTGGAAGGGGCGGGTTCATGCCGCGCGGGGAACAGGTCGTATTGCGTGCCATGGGGCCGGGGGACGCCGAGTCGCTGTGGCGGTGGAACCACGACCCCGAGGTCATGCGGTGGATGGACGACACCTATCCGGGGACGGTCGAGCACGCGCGCACGTTCCTCGCGGAGCGGCCGCGCAGCACCTACGGCGATCTGCTGCTGGGCGTCGAGGCGATCGCCGACGGCACCCTGATCGGCCTGGTCACGCTGCGCGAGACCGAGCCGGAGAAGGGCATCGCGACCCTCGACATCTATCTCGGCGAGAAGGAGTACTGGGGCCGCGGGTACGCCACCGACGCGATGCGCACGGTGTGCCGTTACGGGTTCGACGACATGCGGCTGCACAAGATAACGCTGACCGTCGTCACCGAGAACCACTCCGCCCGCAGGGTGTACGAGAAGGTCGGCTTCGTCGAGGAGGGCCGCCTGCGCGAGGTCTTCCGGCGCGACGGCAAGTGGTTCGACGTGTACACCATGGGGCTGCTGGAGGGCGAGCTGCGGTAACACGGGAAGCAGGGGGATATACCGGACAAACCCCCCACCCCTTGTTACCGTCCCCGCATGACCACCACCGCCGAGGCCCCGGCCCCCCGGGAGGCCGGTCCGCAGCCGGCCGAGGCGTTACGGCGCCGGGGCGGCGCCCAGCTGCTCCTGCTGGCGCTGGCGGTGGGCACCACCTGGTTCGGCTATGTGTGCACGGGCTTCGCCCTGGAGGGCCGGCCGCCCCCGGACGCGTGGAGCTTCGCCGCGTTCGAGGGCGCCCTCGCGCTGGTGGCGCATCTGCTCGTACGGCGCTTCGCCCCGTATGCCGACCCCCTGCTGCTGCCGATCCCGCTGCTGCTGAACGGCATCGGCCTGATCCTCATCGACCGTCTGGACCGGGTCACTCCCGGCCACCAGGCGGCCCCCGCGCAGCTGGTGTGGTCGGCGCTGGGTCTGGCCGGCTGCCTCGCGCTGCTCGTCGCGCTCCCGGGCCACCGCCGGCTCGCCCGCCTCTCCACGCCGTGCGCCATCGCCGCGCTGGTGCTGATGGCGGCGCCCATCTTCTTCCCGCCCGTCAACGGGGCCCGGATCTGGATCCGTGCCGGCGGCTTCTCGCTGCAGCCGGGCGAGTTCGCCAAGGTGCTGCTGGCCGTCTTCTTCGCCGCGTACCTCGCGCACAACCGGCAGGCCCTCACGTACGTCGACGGCCGCCGCATCCGCGGCATCCATCTGCCGCCGCGCAGCGTGCTGGGGCCGATCTTCTCCGTCTGGCTGGTGAGCCTCGCGGTGCTGCTGCTGGAGCGGGACCTGGGCGCCTCGCTGCTGTTCTTCGGGCTGTTCGTAGTCATGTTGTACGTCGCCACGTCGCGGCCGGGGTGGATGGTCGTCGGCCTGCTGCTGTCGGTGGCGGGGGCGTTCGTGGTCGGCACGCTGGAGCCGCACGTCGGGGTGCGGGTCTCCGACTGGTTGGCGCCCTTCGGCTCGATCGACGAGGGTGACGGCGCGGGCCAGCTCGCACAGTCGCTGTTCGCGTTCGCCCACGGCGGGCTGCTGGGTACGGGGCTGGGCCAGGGCGACTCGGTGCTGATCGGGTTCGCGAACAAGTCGGACTTCATCCTGTCCACCGCCGGCGAGGAGCTGGGCCTGTCGGGCCTGACGGCGCTGCTCCTGCTGTACGCCCTGCTGGTAAGCCGGGGGCTCCGGGCGGCGATCCTGCTGCGGGGCGACGCGTTCGGGACGCTGCTGGCCACGGGGCTGGCGGTGATCGTGCTGCTGCAGGCGTTCGTGATCTCGGGCGGGGTGACGGGGCTGATCCCGCTGACGGGGATGGCGATGCCCTTTCTGGCGCAGGGGGGTTCGTCGGTGGTGACGAACTGGGCGATCGCCGGCCTGCTGATCCGGCTCAGCGACGCCGCGCGGCGGCCGGCGGCGCCCGCCGCCGTACGGGAGCCCGGGGAGGCCGCCGGGTCCGAGGAGGTCCGGAGCCCGCAGGAGACCTCAGAACCTCAAGAGACCCAGGTGACCCAGAAAGCCGAGGACTCCCAGCAGCCCCAGACCTCCGAGGACCCCCAGGACCCCCGCCCGTGATCCGCTGCATCCGCCACGTGGCGGCCTTCGGCCTGCTGCTCCTCCTCGCCCTCCTGGTCAACGCGTCCCGCATCCAGGTCTTCCACGCCGAGGACTACGGCGACAATCCCGCCAACCGCCGCAACGCCATCGCCCGCTGGGGGCAGCCGAGGGGCGACATCTACGCCGGCGGCGTCCGGCTCACCGGCTCCGTCGACACCGGCGAGGGGCTGCGCTACGAGCGCACGTATCTGGAGGGCGAACTGTTCGCCCCGGTCACCGGATACGCCTCCCAGCTGTACGGGACGACGATGCTGGAGGCCGCCGAGGACGCCGCGCTCTCCGGGCGGGACAGCCGGCTCGCCCCGCTGCCCCTGTGGGGCGACCTCACCCGCAAGCTCCAGCCGGGCGCCCAGATCCACACGACCGTCGACCCGCGGCTACAGCGGGCGGGGTACGAGGCGCTGGGCGGGCGCAAGGGCGCGGTGGTCGCGATCGAGCCGGCCACCGGCCGGATCCTGGCGCTGGTCAGCAGTCCGTCGTACGACCCGGGGGTGCTCTCCGGCAACTCCTCGCGGGTGACGGAGGCCTGGGAGGGGCTGCTGGCGGATCCCGGCCAGCCGCTGCTGAACCGGGCGACCCGCCAGACGTACCCCCCGGGTTCGACGTTCAAGGTGGTCACCGCGGCTGCGGCGCTCAACACCGGCATCGTGGGGAACATCGACGCACCGACCCGCACCCCCAGTCCGTACAACCTCGTGGGCACCCGCACGCTGCTGCGCAACGAGGCCTCGGGCTGTGCGGACGCCCCGCTGCGGGATGCCTTCACGGCCTCCTGCAACACGGTCTTCGCCAAGCTCGGCGCCATGGTCGGTACGCCGGAGATGGCGCGTACGGCCACCGCGTTCGGCTTCAACGACGACGGGCTGAAGATCCCGTCGCCGGTGCTGCCCAGCGTGTTCGGCGACGATATGGACGCGGCGCAGGTCGCCCTGTCGTCGATCGGGCAGTTCGACACCCGGGCGACGCCACTGCAGATGGCGTCGGTGGCGGCGACCGTGGCCAACGGCGGTATCCGGATGCGGCCGTATCTGGTCGACCGGATCGCCGACGGCGACGGCGAGACGGTCGCCGAGAACCGGCCGGAGGCGGTGGGCGGCCCGGTGATGCACGGGTTCACGGCGGAGCTGCTGCAGGAGATGATGGTCGACACGGTCCAGGGGGGCACGGGCACCCGCGCGGCGATCGAGGGCGCGGTCGTCGGCGGCAAGACGGGCACGGCCCAGAACGGCGTGGACAACTCCCGCAAGCCCTACGCCTGGTTCGTCTCCTGGGCGAAGTCCCCCGACGACCAGGTCCCCCGCGTCGCGGTGGCGGTGGTCGTCGAGGACGCGGAGGCCCGCCGCGCGGACATCAGCGGCGGCGGCTCGGCGGCCCCGGTGGCCCGCGAGGTGATGATCGCGGCGCTGGGCGGTTGAGCGGCGGGGGCGCCACGTCATCAGGGTCTCGCCCAGGAGCTGCGTATGGTGAGGCCGGCGTCGGGTGCTCAGGCGTGGCCGGGGTCCTCCGGCGCGAAGGTGTCGCGCAGGGTGAACGCGTACGGGGTCGGGCCGTGCTCGTACAGATGGCGCAGGCGCTTCTCCGCCTCGGGCACGTCCGGCGTGTGGTCGGCCGGCACCCACCACAGCGCGGTCACCGCCCGGTCGAGCTTCTCGAACCACTCGCGGCGGCGGCGCAGCAGGTCCCGGTGCTGCCCGGCATACATGAAGGCCGTGAGTGAGTCGACATCGCGCCAGACCGACATGTTGACCAGCATCCACTCGTCGCCGAAGATCCGCAGATCCGTCGCGTCGTCCCCGTATCCCTGCAGCCGCCAGACGAAGCCGTCGGCCGCGTCCGCCACCGCGTTGACCGGTTCGAGTCCGGCGACGAAGTCCGCCAGCTGCGGGGAGTCCAGCGGGAAGCGGAGGCGGGCGATGTTGACCTGGGCGAGCCGCGGCGGCGCTTCGGTTCGAGTCATACGGCGACCGTAGTCCGCCGCGCCGCCCGGCGCGTCAGCTGTCCGCGCCCTGGGCTATCGCCTCCGCCACCTCCGCCGTGCGGGCCTGCTCCTCCGCCGCGAAGCGTTCGGCGTCGAGGCGTTCGGCTATCTCCTCGTCCTCCCTCATCAGGGCGTCGAGGTTGGAGTCGCCCAGTTCGAAGACGCCCATGTCGACGTACGCGCGCTGCAGGCGCTCGCCCCACAGGCCGATGTCCTTCACGCACGGGACGATGCGGCTGAACAGCAGGGCGCGGAAGAGCTGGAGGTACTCCGAGCGCTCGCTGTACTCGTGCGCCTCGGCCGGCGGGATGCCGAAGTTCTCCAGCACCTCCGTGCCGCGCAGCCGGTCGCGCATCAGATAGCAGCCCTCGATCACGAACTCCTCGCGCTCGCGGAGCTCCCTGTCGGAGAGCTGCTTGTAGTAGTCCCGCAGCGCCATCCGCCCGAAGGCCACATGACGGGCCTCGTCCTGCATGACGTAGGAGAGGATCTGCTTGGGCAGCGGCTTGTCCGTCGTGTCGCGCAGCATGCCGAACGCCGCCAGCGCCAGGCCCTCGATGAGCACCTGCATGCCCAGGTACGGCATGTCCCAGCGCTGGTCGCGCAGGGTGTCGCCGAGGAGGGAGGCGAGGTCGTCGTTGACCGGGTACAGCATCCCGATCTTGTCCTTGAGGAAGCGGCTGTAGACCTCCGCGTGCCGCGCCTCGTCCATGGTCTGGGTGGCGGAGTAGAACTTGGCGTCGAGGTCCGGCACGGACTCGACGATCCGCGCGGCGCACACCATCGCGCCCTGCTCACCGTGCAGGAACTGGCTGAACTGCCACGAGCCGTAGTGCATGCGCAGCTCGCCCTTGTCGCGCTCGCTCATCTTGTCCCAGTACGGCGTGCCGTACAGGGTCATCGCCTCGTCGGGGACGCCCAGCGGGTCGTACGGGTCGACCTCGATCGACCAGTCGATGCGCTTGGCACCGTCCCACTGCTTGTCCTTGCCCTTCTGGTACAGGTTCAGCAGCCGCTCGCGGCCGTCGTCGTACTCCCAGCTGAGGCGGGCGGCGCCGGACGCCGGCACCTGCCAGAGCATCTCGTCGGGGGTGTGCGTGTACTGGTCGCGCGTCGTCATCGACGCCTCCAAGTTCCCGTCACGGGGCAATCGTTGGCAGAGTCACATAACCGTTACCGGTGAGTCAACAAAGTGTGCGCAGGGGATTGACGCTCTTACTGACAGTCAGTCTCATAGAGACATGACGACCTTCGACACGCTCGGCGCGCTCAAGGACCGCGAGGCGACCGCCCGCAGGCTGCTCGAGGCCTCCGCCAAGCACTCCTTCGACCCCGACAAGGAGCTCGACTGGGACGCGCCGTGGGAGGACGGCAAGTGGTTCTGGCCGCCGGAGCTGGTCTCCCTCTACGACACCCCGATGTGGCGGCGGATGCCGGAGGAGCAGCGCCATCTGCTCGCCAGGCTGGAGGGGGCGGCGCTGGCCTCGCTCGGCATCTGGTTCGAGATCATCCTGATGCAGCTGCTGACGCGGCACATCTACGACAAGAAGCTCACCAGCGACCACGTCCGGTACGCCCTGACGGAGATCGCCGACGAGTGCCGGCACTCGATGATGTTCGCCCGGGTCGTCAAGAAGGCCGGGGTCGAGCCGTACCCGGTCTCACGGCTGCACCACAACCTGGCCCGTGTACTGAAGACCGTCTCCACCACCCCGGGGTCCTTCACCGCGACCCTGCTCGGCGAGGAGATCCTCGACTGGATGCAGCGGCTGGTCTTCCCCGACGAGCGGGTGCAGACGCTGGTGCGCGGGGTGACGCGGATCCACGTGGTGGAGGAGGCGCGGCATGTGCGCTACGCCCGCGAGGAGTTGCGGCGGCAGATGAAGACCGCCCCGCGCTGGGAGCTGGAACTCACCCGGATCACGTCCGGCGAGGCGGCCCGGGTGTTCTCCGTGGCGTTCGTGAACCCGCGCGTCTACACGGACGCGGGCCTGGACCGGAGCGAGGCCCTGGCCCAGGTGCGGGCCAGCGCCCACCGCCGGGAGGTGATGCGGACGGGCGCGAAGCGGCTGACGGACTTCCTCGACGAGATCGGCCTGCTGCGGGGGGCGGGGCGGCGGCTGTGGCGGAGTTCGGGGTTGTTGGGGTGAACGCGCCACCGGGTGCGGGTCCGGCCGTGGGGGCGTCCCCCGCGCGGGTCCGTGTCGGCGCGGGGAGTTACGCTCAGGGCATGAGCCAGGTCGCCTACCGCAGGCTGAGCGTGGAGCAGCGGCGACGCCAGCTGCTGGAGGCCGCCCTCGGCCTCTTCGCCCACCGCGCCCCCGAAGACGTCTCGCTGGACGACGTGGCCGCCTCCGTCCAGGTGTCGCGGCCGCTCGTCTACCGCTACTTCCCCGGGGGGAAGCAGCAGCTGTACGAGGCCGCGCTGCGCAGCGCGGCCGACCAGCTGGAGGGGTGCTTCGCGCAGCCGCAGTCCGGGCCGATGTCGTCCCGGCTGGCCCAGGCCCTGGACAGCTATCTGGCCTTCGTGGACGAGCACGACGCGGGATTCAAGGCCCTGCTGCAGGGCGGCAGCGTGGTGGAGACCAGCCGTACGTCGGCCATCGTGGACGAGGTGCGGCGCTCGGCGGCCGAGCAGATCCTGTTCCATCTCGACGTGCCCGAGCCCGGGCTGAAGCTGCGGATGATGATCCGCACCTGGATCACGGCGGTCGAGGGCGCGTCCCTGATATGGCTCGATGAGGGCAAGCAGCCGCCGCTGTCGGAGCTGCGGGACTGGCTGGTCGACCAGTTCATCGCGCTGCTGACCGTGACCGCGGCCCGGGACCGGCAGTGCGCGGAAGTCGCCAAGCGGTGCCTCGCGCTGGAGGGCGGCGACGGACCCGTGGGCGATCTGACGCGGCGCGTCCTGCCCGTGGTCACCGAGGCCGCGCATCTGCTCTGGCAAGACTGACCCCGTGAACCAGGAAGTTCTCTTCAAGGGCGGCCCGATGGACGGCCGCACACTCCGGGTGATGACGGGGCTCACGGGGCATCCGCCCAAGTGGTACGAGATCCCCGTCCCGGACCCTTCCGGCGGCCCTCCGACGGTCTACGCGTACGCCCGCGAGGAGGCGCCGCGCGGGGGCCGGCTGCGGCTCGTCCGCGGCTGGGTCTACGTCTACGCCCCCGGCGGGCGTACGCGGCAGGCGATCCGGTGGCCTTGGGGGCGGCGGGACACGGCGGGCTGAGGGGCGGTGCGGCGGGGCCCGGTGTGCCCCGCCGCGTGTCCGGTCCGCCGGGGCGTGTCAGGCGATGGGGAGGCGGTCCACCAGTAGGTCCACCCTCGCCGCGGTGTACTCCGGCGGCAGCCGTCCCGCGCGGGTCAGGGTGGCCACCCCGTGCAGGGACGCCCAGAACACCTCGGTGAACAACCCCGGCTCGATGCCGTCCCCGGCGACCTCGCCCAGGCTCTCCATCAGCGCGGCGAAGGCGTCCTTGAGGGGTTCGGGGGTGTCCTCCCGCGCGTACGCCAGGCCGCCGTCGAGCTGGAAGATGGCGTCGTAGACCGCCGGGTTGCGTTCGGCGAAGTCGAGGTAGGCGCGGGCGAGGGCGGCGACCCGGGCGCGCGGGCCGTCCGCGGCGGCGGTCGCGGCGCGGACGGCCACGGCCATCTCGGTGGCGCCCTGGAGGGCCACGGCGCCGATGATCTCCCGTTTGCCGCGGAAGTGGCTGTAGAGGACGGGCTGGCTGTACTCGATGCGCTCGGCGAGCCGGCGGGTGGTGACCGCGTCCCAGCCCTGCTGCTCGGCGAGTTCGCGGGCCGTCGCCACGATGAGGCGTTCGCGCTCCGCCCGTTCGCGCTGTTTGCGTTCCTGTACCGACATGACTTGATCCTAGCATTGCTAGACAATCGAGCGTCAGTAGCGCTAGCGTTGCCTCATCAGCTAGCAATGCTAGATATCTGAAGGGGTCGTCATGCTCAACGCACTTGGGATCGTCACCACCGTGATCGTCGGCGTGATGGTGGGGGTGGAGTTCTCCGTCGCCTTCATCATGAACCGGATCCTGAACGCCCTGCCCGAGGACAGCGGCCAGCTCGGCCACGCCCACGGCGGCCGGATGCTCGGCGCCCTGATGCCGTTCTGGTACGTCGACTCGCTCGTCCTCAGCGCGATCTGGGCGGTCGCCGGTTGGCACCACGACGGCGCGGGGCTCGTCGTCGTCGCCGCCGGACTGCTGATCCTCAGCGTGGTGATGTCGGTCCTGCTGCTCGTCCCGATCAACAACCGGAACAAGACCTGGACCGCCGAGAACCGGCCCGCCGACTGGAAGCAGCAGCTGCACCGCTGGGAGCGCTACCACTACCTCCGCGTCGCGGTGATCATCGGCGCGTTCACGCTGCTCGTCACCGCCCTCGCCTGATCACCACGGTCGCAAGGAGAAGAACCATGTCGCTGAAGAAGTTCAACACCGTTCTGACCGCCGCCTTCATCCTCTTCATCCTCTGGTTCGGGACGGATTTCATCCTGAGTCCGGAGACGACGGCGCCCGGCTTCGGCCTGCCGAGCTGGCCGTCCGGCGACGGCGGCGGCTTCCTGGTCACCAAGGGGATACGCGACGTCGTCCTGGCCCTGGTCCTGGGCATCCTGCTGGTGACGGGCCACCGCAGGGCACTGGCGTGGGTGCTGCTGGTGGAGGCCTTCGCCGCGTACGGCGACATGGCCAACGTACTGGCGCACCACGGCTCCGTAACCACGGCGCTGGCCGTCCACGGCCTGACGGCGACGCTGATGGTGGCCAACGGCCTGCTGATGATGCGCGAAACCCGCGGAGTTGGACACGCGATGGCGCTGCGCGGCCCCGCACCTTCATCCCGCCCGGCACTTGAGGACTGATGGCCAGCGTGACCGGCCCCGATCCAGCCCGTCCGGCGCTTGAGGACTGAGGCGCGCAGCGCCGAACCGCGCCGCAGGCGCCGGCGGGACCGGACGCCTCCGGCGGGACCGGCACCGATCCCAGCCCGTCCGGCGTTTGAGGACGAGGCGCGCAGCGCCGACAGCGTCAGCCGACGCAAAGGCGACCTTCAACCCGTGCCACCCCCGGGCGTAGCCCGCCTGCCGCCGGAGGGCGGAAATCCACCCACCGGCGGGACGGAACCGCCCCGTCCCGCCGTAGCATCGGGGCCATGACCACCCGCCCGAGCCACCCGCACCGCCCGTGAGGGCGCCCGTGCGCCGGCGGGCGCTGCTGCTCGGCGGGGTCGCGATGGCCGGCGGCGGGGCCGGCGCCTGGTGGCTGCTGGCGGGGCGCGACGGACCACCGGCCAAGCCCTGGCACGCCCAGCCCATCAAGGCGTACGAGGCCGGCCCGCCGAGGCCCCTGTGGCGGCTCGACGGCATCGCCGCGGACACCGGTCCGCCACCCGTCCCCATCGGCCGGCGCGTCGCCTTCGCGGCCCGCGCCGGCGGCATCGCCACCCGTACCGTGGTCGCCGCCTCCGCCGGGTGGGCCTTTCCCGCCGCCGACGCCGGGCGGGGGATGCTGCCCGCCGCCGGACTGCTCGTCGCCGCCGACGAGAACGGCACCGTGCACGCCCTCGACCCGCGCAGCGGCCGCACCCGCTGGGCCTCCCCCGCGGCGCGCGCGCAGCGGCTGCTGGCCGCCGACCAGTTCACCCTGTACGTGATCACCCCGGACCACGATCTGCGCGCCGTGAGCCTGCGCGGCGGCGCGGTGCTGTGGACCCGGCCCTGCCCCGTGGAGCCCCTGGGGTCCTCGGACCGCCCCGGCGCCGAGCAGACACCGCGCGCCACCGCCGGCGCGGGGCGGTTGGTCGTCCACGACCGGACGGGGCACGCGGCGACGCTGGACGCGGAGAACGGCGTCGTCCTGTGGCAGCGCAAGGACCTCGGGCCCGGCCCGCTCACCCCCGTGATCGTCAAGCTCACGGTCTACCTCGCAGGAACGTCCCTCCTGGCGCTCTCACTGCCCGACGGCAAGGAGCACTGGCGCTCCCCCGGCAGCCCCTCCTGGGGCGAACCGGCGTACTACGACGGCCGGATCTACGCCCACGACGGCAGCCGGCTGCTCACCCTCGACCCGGCGAGCGGACGCCGGGCCGGCTCCCCGGTCCTCGACACCGACGACACGGGCGACACCGCCGACGCCATCGCCCCGTCCGCCCCCGTCGTCCAGCACCGGACGGTCTGCGTACTGCTGGGCCCCGACGGCTCGCAGGGGCTCGCGCTGTGCGATCTGCGCCGGCACACCCCGGCGTTCCTGCGGACGCCCGACGGGAGGACGCCGTGGCTGGTGGCCGGTTCGGGGAACCGGCTGTTCGCCCAGCACCGCGGCACGGTGCTGGCGCTCCCCGTGGTGTGAGGGCGACACCCGCGACGGGCATCCGATCCGCCGATCTGATTATCCGCCAGCGTGCTGCCGTAACCCCGCGGCCCCACCGTGCGACCCTCGCAGACATGCGCCGCCCCCTGCCACTGGTCGTCCTGTGCACCGCCCTGCTCGTCTGGCCCACGGGCTCCGCCGTCGCGGACCCGGGCGATCCGCCGGCGGCGCTGCCCGCGGGCGGGGTGCTCGGCCGCTTCCAGAAGCTGTACGCGCAGAAGGAGTCGGCGGCGGCCGAGTACGCCGCGCTCAGCGAGAAGCTGGACGCGCAGCGCGCCGCCCACGCCCGGGCGGACGGCGAGTTGGCCCTGGCGCGCGAGGAGCTGGCGGAGGGCCGGCGCAAGGCGGGCGTGCTGGCGCGCGAACAGTACCGGGGCACCGGCGGGTTCAGCCCGTATCTGGCGGTGCTGCTGTCGCGCGACCCGCAGACCGCGTTCGGCCGGGCGGCGGCCCTGGCCCGCGCGTCGGAGCACCAGGCGGCGATCCTGCGCGAGCTGTACCTCGCCGAACGGCGCCTGGACCAGCGCGCCACCACGGCGCGCACGGCGCTCGACAAGGCGCGCGGCCTCGCCGAACAGCGCAGGGAGCAGGGGCGGAAGGTGGCCGAGCAGATCGCGGAGGTGGAGGAACTGCTGGCCTCGCTCAGCCCCGACGAGGCGGCCGCCGCGGACCGGACCCTGCGGGGCGATTGACGCGGGCGGACCCCAGGAGCGGGCCCGCGGTCACGCGCCGGTCGGCGCCGGTGCCGTACGCAGTCGGCTGCGCAGCTGGGGGGTGAGGACGTGGCCGACGCGGCCGACGAACAGCGCCATGTGATAGCTGACCACGCTCATGTCCGCGTCCGGCGCCGTGAGAACACCCAGCAGCGCCCCGTCGCCGATCGTCATCACCAGCAGGCAGCCCTCGTCCATCGCCACCATCGTCTGCTTCACCGCGCCGCCGTCCATCAGCTCCGCGGCGCCCAGGGTCAGGCTGGCGAGACCGGAGACGACTGTGGCCAGTTCCGCTCCGTCGGCGGCCGTGGGGTCCGTCGAGAGCAGCGGCAGTCCGTCCGAGGAGACGACGACCACCGAGCGTACGCCCGGCGCCTCGGCCGCCAGACTGTCCAGCAGCCAGCGGAGGTTGTGGATCTCGGTCGTGGTCGTACCGGTGGTCATCAGGTCCCCTGTTCCCTGTCGTTGCTGCTTGGTCCCCGCTGTCCGAGCGCGCCCGTCTCGGCCGCCGCGGCCCGCCAGCCCTCCCGCGAGCCCTGCTGCAGTCCGGCGAGCCGCCGCCGTACCTGCGCCGCGTCCACGGGCGCACTGGGCGAGGGCGGGACGTTCGGCCGGGGCATGCCCCCCGGACGTGGCACGGGTGTACGGCGTGGAAGGGCGCCGCCGGACGCGGTCTCCGCCTGCTGCCACTGCCCCGGACGGGGCGCCGGACGGGCGGCGGCCTGCTCCGGCGCGGGAGCGGCCCTGGCGTGCTCGGGCGTCGCGGCATCGGCGTGCTCCACGGGCACGGGCTGCGGCTGCGGCTGCGGCTGCGACGGTACGGTGACCGGCATCGGGGCTGGGCCGGGCCGTGGAATGGGGCCAGGCTGCGGGCCGGGAGCCGACGGCGGGGCGGGAGGAGCCTGTGGTGCCGCAACCGGCTGCGGTACGGCGGACTGGTGCGGTACGGCGACAGGCGGCGGTACGGCGGACTGCTGCGGTACGACGACAGGCGGCGGTACGACCCCCGGCTCCGGCGCCGGTGCCTCAGGCGCCGCGACCACCAGCCGCGCCGGAAGGCGGACCTCCGCGGTCAGTCCGTGCGCCTGGGTGTGCAGCCTGACGCGCACGCCGTGCCGGCCCGCCAGCCTGGCCACGACGTACAACCCGAGACCGCGCTCCTCGCCCGCGGGCGGGCCCGGTTCGATCTCCATCAGCCGTTCGTTGAACTCCGCGAGCCGCTCGGCCGGCATGATGCCGATCCCCTCGTCCCGCACGGTGAGCATCAGCTCGCCGCCCTCCAGCAGCCGGCCGCCGAGCTCCACCTGACCGGTGGGCGGGGAGCAGGCGGTGGCGTTCTCCAGCAGCTCCGCGAGGAGATGGCTGGTGTCGCCGGACGCGAAGCCGTTCAGCTGCACCACGGGCAGGCCGGGGCGGATGACGACGCGCTGGTACGCCTCGATCTCCCCGACGGCGCCACGCAGTACGTCGATCAGCGGGACGTGCTCGCGCTTCGCCCCGCGCTGGTCGGCGCCCGCCAGAACCAGCAGGTTCTCGCTGTGGCGGCGCATACAGGCGGCGAGATGGTCGAGCTTGAAGAGCGTGTCGAGGCTGTCCGGATCCTGCTCGTGCTCCTCCAGCCGGTCGATGAAAGCCAGCTGGCGCTCGACCAGGCCGAGCGTACGGCGGGAGAGCCCGACGAACGTGCCCTGCACGCTGTCCTGCAGGCTCGCGATGCGCTGGGTGAGCGCGGCGCGCTCGCGCAGCAGGGTGTCGCGTTCGGCGGTGTGCGCGTCGCGGGTGTCGGCCAGCTCCGTGCGTACGGCGGTCAGCTGGACCGCGAGGGCGTCGCCGTCCTCGGTCGAGCGGCGGCCGTCCACGCGCCAGGCGTGGACGACGACGCCGACGGCGAGCAGCAGGCACAGGGCCAGCAGCACGCCCTCCAGCTGCAGTTCGCCCACGGCGTCCGCGTGCTGCGCGCCCGTACGGGCGGCGTTCCCGGCCCGGTACGACCCGGCGATGCCGGGGGCGCCCGCCGCGAGGACGGCGATGCCGACGACCACCAGTGCGGCGCGCAGCCGTACCGGCAGTCTGCGCGCACCGCGTCGCCTCTCGCGCCTGGTGGCGGCGCGGCCGGCGTGTGCGTTCTCGTGCGTGTGCACCCGAGCTCCTTCTCCCCAGGGGGTGCCCCCGTTTGCCCGGTTACCGACCCTCCCAGGGGCGGGGGAGGCAGTTGGGGCATATGCGGAACCCTCACCCGAACGAGTGCGCCCCGTGCTATGCGCCTCCGGCGCACCGTTCACCCGCCCACCCTTCCGGGGGCAACGCCCCGGGACCCCCGGCCCGGCGTGCGCACGCCGCGGCCGTCGGGGCCCCGTCACCCCGTCCGCCTGCGGTGGAGGCAGACCGGCCGGGCCCCGCCCGCGGCGCCGCGGGCGACCGGACGGTCCCGCCCGCACCCCTTCCCTCGGCCGGGCACCTCACGGGGAGCTGGGTACCCGGGTAACGGGGCCGTCCGGGCCCTCGGTTCGCGACGGGGGCGGGGGGAACGGGCCGCGGTCCCGTACCCGCGCGCCCTTGAGCCGCCCGCGGGCTTCGGCGCCGCGTGCTGCAGACTGGGATCATGCGTGTCGACGTGCATGGCGAGGGTGGCACCGCCGGTGTCGCCAACGAGGACCTGGCCGGTGTGGTCGTGCCCGCCGGCGGGCTGGGCGGGGCCGTGGTGGTGCTCGACGGCGTGACACCGCCCCGGGACGGCGTCACGGGGTGCGTGCACGACGTGCCGTGGTTCACCGCCCGGCTGGGCGGGGCCCTGCAGGAGCTCCTCGCCGCGCGGGCCGGATCGCTGCGCGAGGCCCTGGCGGACGCCGTCGCGCGGACCGCCGCCGCGCACGGCCCGGGGTGCGACCTGGGCCATGTGCGGACGCCGCAGGCCACCGTCGCCATGGCCCGCTGGGACGACGACCGCGTCGAGTATCTCGTCCTGTCGGACGCCGCATTGCTCGTCGAAGGGGCGGACGGCGAGGTCTCCCCCGTACTCGACCGCCGCCTGGACCAGCTGCCGGACCGCATCCGAAAGCAACGCGCCGCCGTGCGCGCCCTGCCCGAGGGGTCGCCGGAACGCGAGGCCGCCGGACGGGAGTACGCGCGGGCCGTCGAGGCCCTGCGCAACGCCGACGGCGGCTTCTACACCGCGGCCGCCGACCCCCGCGTCGCCGCGAAGGCCGTCGCCGGTGTCCTTCCCCGTTCCGAGGTGACCGCCTTCGCGGCGCTGACGGACGGCGCCACCCGGTACACGGAGGTGTTCCGGCTCGGGGACTGGGCCGAGCTGCTCGCCGTCCTGCGCAAGGAGGGGCCCGCGCAGCTCATCGCCCGCGTGCGCGCCGCGGAGAACGCCGATCCGGACCGTACGGCCCACCCCCGCGGCAAGACGCACGACGACGCCACGGCCGTGTACGTCGAGCTGTGACGTGCCGGGGGTGACGGAGATCCGCGGCGGAGGTGCGCGCCTCACCCCTCCGCGTTCAGCTCGTTGAACCGCCGCAGCAGCCGCGCCAGCTCCACCACCTCGTCGCGCTCCCACGCGGACAGCCGCCGTACCCACTGCTCGCGCCGCGCGGACCGCGCCTGCTCCACCCGCTGCCGTCCGCCGGCCGTCAGCCTGACGAGCGACGCCCGGCGGTCGTTCGGGTCGGCGGCACGCTCGATCAGTCCGAGCTCCTCCAGGGTCCGCAGCTGACGGCTCATTGTCGCTTTGCCGACACCGAAGTAGCAGGCGATGTCCGTCGCCCGCTGCTCACCCGACTCCGCGAGCCGGACCAGCAGTGCGTACGCCGCGGGCTCGAGCTCCGGATGGACCGACCGGGCGAGCTCGGCCGAGACCGCGCGGGCGCGCCGGTAGAAGACGGCCAACTCCGCCTCCAGGGCGCCGAGAACGTGGTCCACACCATTCCTGCCGTCCGGTTGCGCGGTCCCTGAGGCTCCGGTCCTGTGCACGTCAGCGCCCTCTTCCGGCCTTCAGATCCTGAAAGTTTTCTTCAGCGGCAGCCCTTAGCCGCAGCTCCGCCAGTATTTCGCAGGCGTAGACCAACGGCACCCCCGGGCACCTCTTCCGCACCGGCACCCCGGCCCCCTACGGTCTGCTCAGCACCAGCAGTGACATGGCCATGTAGATCGACTGGTCGATACATCGATGTCGATGTGACGACCGGGCCCCGAGGCACCCCACTCCTTGGAGGTAACCGCACATGACCCACCCCAGAGGATCACGAGCGGTCCGCCGGCCCCTCGCCGCCGTGATCGGTACGGTGCTCACCGCGCTCACCCTGCTCACCGCCTTCCTCACCCCCGCCCAGGCCGCCGACGACCCGATCAAGCGGGGCGAGGCGTACATGGGTGTCGGCGTGCAGAAGTACGAACCCGGCAGCGGCGGAACCCCCATCGCCATCCAGGCGACCGTCGAAGGCGTCGACGTCAGCAGCCACCAGGGCAACGTGGCCTGGTCCACGCTCTGGAACAGCGGCGTCCGCTGGGCCTACGTGAAGGCCACGGAGGGCAACTACTACACCAACCCCTACTTCGCGCAGCAGTACAACGGCTCGTACAACATCGGCATGATCCGCGGGTCGTACCACTTCGCGACGCCGAACGACTCGTCCGGCTACAACCAGGCCAACTACTTCGTCGACCACGGCGGCGGCTGGTCCGGGGACGGCAAGACCCTCCCGGGCGCGCTCGACATCGAGTACAACCCCTACGGCGCGACCTGCTACGGCAAGACGCAGAGCGCCATGGTCACCTGGATCCGCGACTTCATCAACCAGTACAAGGCGCGCACCGGCCGCTGGGCCGTGATCTACACGACCACCAACTGGTGGACCCAGTGCACCGGCAACTACGGCGGCTTCGCGGTCAACAACCCCCTGTGGATCGCCAAGTACTCCACCTCGCCGGGCACCCTGCCGGCCGGCTGGAGCTTCTACACCATGTGGCAGTACACCTCCACCGGCCCGACGGTCGGCGACCACAACAAGTTCAACGGCGCCTACGACCGCCTGCAGGCACTCGCGAACGGCTGACGTCCTTCCCCCGTCAGCCGCACGAACACCGCCGGCCTTCCCGGAGCTGCTCCTCCGGGCACCGCCCGCGTCTCCCTCACCGCCACCACCTCCGGCGCGACCGG